>DASUGG010000013.1:0-15582 GCA_036274135.1 Geminicoccaceae bacterium | reverse complement strand
CGAACGGCTTCTCGCTGCCGGTCCAGGACGCGCTGCAGGTCGGCCGCGCCCACGCCGGCACGGTCGCCGCCGCGTCGGACGCCAGCACGGTCTACCACAATCCGGCGGGCATGACGGAACTTTCCGGCGAAGAGATGCTCGCCGGGGTGACGGTCGTCTATGCCGGCTACGACGTCGACGACCACGGCAGTTCCGCGGTCATGCCGGGCAGCGGCGGCGCGCTGGTGCCGGTGCCGGGCGACGACGGCCATCCGCGCAGCGTCGCGCCGGTGCCGACCGCGTTCTATGCCCGGCCCATGACCGTCGACCACGACCTCTGGCTCGGCCTCGCGCTGACCTCGCCGTGGGGCCTCGGGGTCGAATACAACGACGACTGGTTCGGCCGCTACGACTCGATCGAGACCCGGCTGACGACCGTCAACTTTTCACCGGCGCTGGCGTACCGCATCAGGGAGTGGATCTCGATCGGCGCCGGCTTCAACGTCGAATACGCCGACGCCAAGCTCAGCAGCGCCCTGCCCAACACGCTGGCGCCCGGCGGGCCGAGCGCGGCGACCGACGGCACGAACAGGTTCACCGGCAACAGCATCGCCTTCGGCTTCAATGTCGGCGTGCTGCTCAAGCCGTGGCGCCACACACGCATCGGCGTGCACTATCGTTCGGCCATCCAGCACGAGCTCTCGGGCCAGGTCCGGGTGCGCAACCTCACCGGCCCCCTGGCGCCTGGCAACGGCCGGTTCAATGCCGACGTCAAGCTCAACGAGCCGGACATCGTCGCGATCGGCTTCGAGCACGAGCCATTGCCGGGCACGACGCTGTTCGGCGAGGCGCAGTGGTTCAACTGGAGCCGCTTCAACGAGCTGCGGGTGGAGTTCTCCGACGAGCGGCCCGACAGCGTGCGCAAGCAGGAGTGGCAGGACACCTGGTCGTTCTACGGCGGCATCGAGCAGCGGCTCCTCGAGGGCTGGACCCTGCGCGCCGGCGCCGGCTACGAGCCGACCCCGACGATCGACCGGTTCCGCAACACCTCGCTGCCGGACGGCGATCGCGTGCGCGTCGGCTTCGGCGTCAGCTACGACTGGTCGAGCAAGCTGCGGATCGACTTCGCCTACGCCCACGTCTTCGCTGAAAGGGAGGACATCGATCTCACCCAGTCCTTCTTCCAGGGCGCGGCCGCCGGGACGGTCACGACGCGCGCCCGGGCGAGCCTGTTCGTCAACGATTTCGCGCTGCGGGCGCGCTACCGGTTCTGAGCGCCCGCCGGCGATATCGGTCAGTCCTCGTACTTGAACGACAGGTTCATCTTGCAGCGGTAGGCCCTGACCTTGCCGTCCTCGATGACCAGATCCTGCTGCACGACCTCCGCGACGCGCAGGTCCCGCAAGGTCTTGGACGCGCGCTCGATGGCCACGGTCGCCGCCTTCTCCCAGGACTCGGTGCTGGTGCCCACCAGCTCGATCACCTTGTAGACGCTTTCCGTCATATCAGCCTCCTCGATCGATCGTGGCGCGCATCCGGTGCGAGCCTGCTGTGGGGTTGAGGTAAGGTATGCGAGCTTGCGCCGCGGCGACCGGCAATGCAAGGCGGCTTGGCCCCTGCTGCTGGCGGCGGATCCGACGGCCGCGCCGGGCGGATTTGGCGGGCATGGCCATCTGACTATAGTTATGACCATGGTCAGGAGATTACGATGCGCACCATCAAGGCGTCGGACTTCAAGGCCAGGTGCCTGAAGCTCATGGACGAGGTGGCCGAGACCGGCGAGCCTTTGGTGATCACCAAGAACGGCAGGCCCGTGGCGCAGATTGCACCGATCGTCTCGCGGCCGAAAACGCTTCGCGGCCGGCACAAGGGTCAGGTCAAGATCAAAGGCGATATCATCGAGCCTCTCGACGTCGAATAGGAGGCCAATCGCTGATTCTACTCGATACCCACGCGCTGCTCTGGCTCGATCGCGACGATCCTTCCCTTGGCAGCACGGCTGACCGCATGGCCGAGAAGGCGCTGGCGGGAGGGTGCGCTGGCGGCGTCGGCGATCACTTTCTGGGAAATCGCCCTGCTGCTTGCGCAGGATCGCCTGGACCTGGAAAGGACCGTCGGGAGTGGCGCCACGAACTCATGACAAGCGGTCTGGTAGAATGCCCTGTCACCGGTGAGATCGGTATCGTGGCGGCGCAGCTCGAGGGCGTTCATGGCGACTCGGCCGATCGGATCATCCTTGCGACGGCGCTTTACCATCGAGTCACGTTGGTCACCGCGGACCAGCGGATCCTCGCCTGGCCGGGAGGGCTCGAGCGGCATGACGCCCGTCTCTGACGCAGCCTGACCGAGGCCGCGTGATGGATCCGGCGATCCTCGGGCTGGTGCTGCTGGCAGCGATGCTGCATGCGAGCTGGAACGCGCTGGTCAAGGTCGGCGGCGACCCCTTCGTGCGCCTCGCCGTACTGAACGTGGCGAGCGGCCTGTGCGCGCTGCCGCTGCTGTTCCTGCTGGCCGTGCCGGCGGCCGCCAGCTGGCCGTTCCTGCTCGGCTCGGTGGCGATCCATTTCGCGTACTTCGTGACGCTCGCCTACGGCTACCGGTCCGGCGATCTGTCGTACGTCTACCCGATCGCGCGCGGCATCGCGCCGCCGCTGGTGGCGGTCGGCGCATGGCTGACGGCGGGCGAGAGCCCGGGGCCGCTCGGCGCCCTCGCCATCCTGGTGATCTCGGGCGCGATCGCGAGCCTGGCCCTCACCCCGGGCCGGCGGCTCATGCCGCCAACCGCCGTGTGGTTCGCGCTGGCGACCGGGCTGAGCATCGCCGGCTACACGGTGTGCGATGGTCTGGGGGGCCGCGCCGCCGGCGACGTGCTCGCCTATATCGCCTGGCTGTTCGTGCTCAACGCGGTGCCGTTCGCGCTGATCGTCGGGTTGCGGCGCCGGCGTGATCTGGCACGCCAGCTCGGCTCTGGCTGGCGCGCTCCGGTGGTGGGCGGCGTCTTCGCCGTCGCCGCCTACGGCCTGGTGATCTGGGCCATGAGCCGGGCGCCGATGGCGAGCGTCTCGGCGCTGCGCGAGACCAGCGTGGTCATGGCGGCATTGATCGGCACGCGGCTGCTGCGCGAGCCCTTCGGGACACGGCGCGTGGTCGCGGCGAGCGTGGTCGCGCTCGGCGTCGTCCTGCTGGAGATCGGCCCGACGTTCTGACGGCTGCGCCCGGTCTGCAGACGCGGGGCATGGAGGTCGACCGCCACGGCGCTCGCCTCTAGAGTGCCGACGCAACGAGACTGCGCCCGCGCGCAGGTCGAGGAACGCGGGCGCAGATGGGGATCCGCCTGCCGATGGGTCGGCCCGTCACGCACTGGCTGCTGCTGTTCGCCCTCGTCGCGATGTGGGGCAGCGCCTTCATGATGACCGGCATCGCGGTGCGCGCCCTCAGCCCGACGGTGATGGTGACGGTACGGCTGATGGGCGGCGCGATCCTCCTTGGCAGCCTGGTGTTCCTGCGCCGCATGCGGTTTCCGACCTATGGCCGCTTCTGGCTGTTCAGCCTGCTGCTGGCGATCACCGGCAACTGCGTGCCGTTCTGGCTGATCAGCTTCGGCCAGCAGCGGGTCGACAGCGGCCTCGCCGGCATCCTGATGGGCATCATGCCGCTCACCACCATGCTGCTGGCGCATTTCTTCGTGCCGGGCGAGCGGCTGAATGCGGTCACGGCGGCCGGCTTTGCGATGGGCTTCGCGGGTCTCGTCGCGCTGCTCGGGCCGACCGCGCTCTCGGAGCTGCACGGGCAGGGCGGCCTTTTGCTGTACGAGGTGGCGATCGTCGCCGGCGCGGTGTGCTACGCGATCCAGGCGATCGTGGCGCGTCACCGGCCGCCCGCCGATCCGCAGGTCGCCGCCGCCGGCGTGATGCTGATGGGCGCCCTGATCATGTCGCCGATCGGGCTGCCGCGGGCGCCCGCCGAGCTGGCGGCGGCGCCGGCAGCGCCACTTTGGGCACTCGCCGCGCTCACTCTGGTCGCGACCTCGATCGCGACGGTGGTGTTCCTGAAGCTCGTGGTGGCCGCGGGGCCGAGCTTCACCTCGTTCATGAACTACCTGATCCCGGTCTGGGCGGTGCTGATGGGCATGCTGTTTCTCGGCGAGCGGCCTGGCAGCGATGCCCTGATCGCGCTGCTGCTGATCCTCGGCGGCATCGCTGTCAGCGAGCTCGGCAGGCGGAGGCTGGTCCGGCCGGCGCGCCAGGGCGCCTAGCAGCCCAGCGGGCCGCGCCCGTCGGACAGTTCGAGCAGCATGCCGTCATGCGCCGTCTCGACGCCGATCCGCTCGGCGTGATCGAGGTGCTCGAGCATGCCCTGGCTCATGTGGGTCAGCACCGTGCGGCGGGCCCGCAGGTCGCCACGGCGGGCACGCACGGTCTGGAAATCGAGATGATAGGTGGCCAGCGGCGCGTAGGCGAAGCATTCGAGGATGAGCAGATCGGCGTCGCGCGCGATCTCCGGCAGCGTCTCGGTCCAGGCGGTGTCGCCGGAATACGCGATCACCTGGTCGCCGCAGGTGAGGCGCAGCGCGAAGGCCGGCGCGCCCGAGGGATGCGTCACCTCGAACGGCAGGACCGAGACGGCGCCGAAGCGGCCGGCGCGGCCCGCCTCCAGCTCGACGAACTCGAGCGGGAAGCGCCAGGCGAGCTTGGAGGAGCCGGGAAACAGCACCTCGAGCGCCCGCAGCACGCGCTCGCGCGTGCCGACCGGCCCGGCCAGGACCAGGCGGCGCGTCCGCAGGCTGACGAACTGCGCCTCGAGCAGCAGGAAGGGCACGCCGGCAAAGTGGTCGCCGTGCAGATGGCTCAGCAGGACGGCGTCGATGGCGCCGGGATCGACGCCGAAGCGCCGCATGCCGACCAAGGCGCTGGCGCCGCAGTCGATCAGCAGCCGATCGGGGTCGGCATCGAGAAAGAAGCAGGTCTGCAGCCTGCCGCCGCTCGCGAACGCGTCACCGCAACCGAGTACCCGGACCGCTACTCGGGCCATCATGCCTCTCGCGTCTTCTCGTCAGACGAGTGCACAAGGATCGCATCGCCCGCTGCGGGTGTCTGTGATCCAGATCACACCCGCCGGCGGACCTCGACGCCGGCCACCTGCTCGACCGGCTTCAGGCAGGCGCCCTGGTCCTCGTCGCCCAGGCCCTGGCCCATCGCGACCGTGTGCAGCAGGTACGATGCCTGGCCGAGCGCCAGCGGCACGCCGAGTTGCATGCCCATCGCCAGCGCGAGGCCGAGGTCCTTGTGCGCGAGCCGCAGCTTGAAGCGCGGCGCGAAGTTGCGATCGAGGCTCAGCGCCTGCATGGTGTTGCGCAGGTGCCAGTTGTCGGCGGCGGTCGTCTGCAGCACCTCGCACACCACCTGCGGATCGACGTCCGCCTTGGCGGCCAGCGCCATGGCCTCGGCATTGAGCGCCACCAGCGAGCAGGAGACGAGATTGTTGACCAGCTTGACCGCGACGCCGCTGCCGAGCGGGCCGCAATGGAACTGGGTCGAGCCGAGCGCCGCGAGGATGTCGCGGCAGCGCTCGATCACAGCCGGATCGCCGCCGATCATCAGGGTCAGGTCGCCCGCCGCCGCCGCGGGCGGCCCCTTGCCGACCGGCACGTCGAGCATCGCCGTCCCCTTGGCGGCGAGCGCGCTGCCGACCTCGCGGGTCGTCGCCGGGTCGATGCTCGAAAGGTCGATGTAGACCTGATCCTTGCCGATCGTCTCGATGATGCCGTGCGGGCCGAGCGCCGCCTCGCGGACCGCGGCCGGATCAGGCAGGCTGGACAGCACCACCTCGGAGCGCGCGGCGACGTCGGCGGGCGAGGTGCCGGCCGTCGCGCCGTCCTTCACCGCGGCCTGGACCAGCTGGGTCTGCGGATCGAAGGCCACGACCGGAAAGCGGGCGCGCAGCAGACTTTTCACCATGCCGCCGCCCATCTGTCCGAGACCGAGAAAGCCGAGCCGTCGCATTGCCGTTCTCCCCTGCTTGCTGGCGTGTCGGGTGTGGTGCAGGGGTCAGTCCTTCAGGCCCCCGGCGGTCAGGCCGCGCACCAGATAGGTGCGGACCAGGAACGTGAACAGCACCACCGGCAGCATCACGAGGACGCCGCCGGCGGCGATCTTGCCCCATTCCCAGCCTTCGTACTGCATGAAGTTGACGATCGCGACCGGCGCCGTCATGGCGTTCGTGCGGGTCAGGATGAGGGCGAAGAAGAAGTCGTTCCACGACAGGATGAAGCACAGCACCGCGGTCGCCGCGAGGCCCGGTGCTGCGAGCGGCAGCGTGATGCGGAAGAACGCGCCCCAGACGCTGCAGCCGTCGATCCAGGCGGCGTCCTCGAGGGCGCGCGGCACGCCGTCGAAGAAGGTCTGCATCATCCAGATGACCAGCGCGAGGTTGAAGGTCAGGTAGATGATCGCGAGCCCCCAGACCGAGTCGAGCAGGCCCATGTGGCGGTAGGCCAGGAAGAACGGGATGGTGAAGGCGATCGGCGGCGCCATGCGGGTGGCGAGCACCCAGAGCGCGATCTGCCGGCCGCCGCGAAATCCCGCCCGCGACAGCGCATAGGCCGCCGGTACGCCGAACAGCAGCGAGAACAGGGTCGAGACGCTGCTCGCGATCACGCTGTTGCCGAAGGAGTCGGCAAAGTGCCCTTGCCAGAGCGCGCCGTAGTGCACCAGGGTCGGGGTGAACAGCAGGTCGTAGCCGAAGATGTCGTCGTTCGGCCGGAACGACATCTGCACCATCCACAGGAACGGGAACAGGATGACCAGCATCAGCGCGACGGTCGCGGCGTAGATGCCGGCAAGGCGCCAGCGCTCGCGCCGCCGCGCCTCGCGCTGCGCGCGCGGCAGGACGCCGACCAGCATGCCGCTCGCCCGGCTACTCATAGGCGCCGGTCCCCGCGCCGCCCAGGCGGCTGATCAGCCAGCTCAACAGGAACACGCCCGCGACCATCATCGTCGCGATCGCACTGGCGTAGCCCCAGTACGAGAAATTGAACGCCTGCACGAAGGCATAGTAGTTGGTCACCTCCGTGACCGAGCCCGGGCCGCCGTTGGTCAGCACGTAGATCAGCGGAAACGCCTTGATGCTGTCGATCAGACGGAACAGCGCGCAGACCACCAGGGTCGGGCGCACATAGGGCAGCATGACATGCCAGAACAGCTGCCGGTTGCTGGCGCCGTCGATGCGCGCAGCCTCCAGCGGCTCGTCGGGGATCATCTGCAGGGTGGCCAGCACCATGAGCATGGTGAAGGGGAACCACTCCCAGGTCTCGGCGACGGCAATCGCCCAGAGCGCGGTGTCGGGGTTGGTGATCAGCGAGCTGATCGGCAGCCCGATCCAGGCGAGGAAGCGGTGCATCGGGCTGACGTCGGGGGTGTAGAGCACCTTCCAGATGATCGCGACCACGATCGGCGGCAGCACCATCGGGATCAGGAAGGCCGAGCGCGCCACCTCGAGCACCTTGGAGCGGATGTTGAGCAGCAGCGCGATGCCGAGGCCCATCAGCAGCTGCAGGACGACGGTGGCGATCGACAGCTTGACCTGCACCCAGACCGAGTTGACGAAGCGCTCGTCGGCCAGGGCCTCGCGGTAGTTGAGCAGGGGATCGGAGAAGTCGAGGGCGGTCGCCGGGTAGAGGAGGTTGAGTGGCGTGAGGCTCGTGACGACCAGATAGATCGCGGGGGCGACGGTGATCGCCGCGAGCACGACGAGCGCCGGCAGCAGGCCGATCAGGAACGCCCGCCGCCTTTCCGCCTGCCAGTTCGCCGCCGCCCGCGCCATCATCCTCTCCGGCGCGCTGCTCCTGCTGCCGCCGCCGGCCCAGGCGGCGGCTCAGGGGAGCCTCGCCCGCTCGTCAGCTCAGAGCTTGACGCCGGCGCGCCGCAGGTCGGCGATCGCATTGTCCTGCGCCTGCTTGAGAGCATCGGCCGCGGGCATCTGCCCCGATACGACGAGCTGGATCGCCTTGTCGATCTGCCGGTCGACCTGCGGGTACACTTCGACCGTGCGGTACTTCATGTAGCCGGAGGCCGCGAAGTCGATCGTCTCGAGATAGATGTCGGCGACGTCGACGCCGTTGATCAGCATCTTGTTGTGGAACTCGGGCGTGTCGATCACCGAGCGTCGGGTGATCGAGCCGTAGCCCTTCTCGGTCAGCATGCGCCGGGTCATCTCCTTCGACATCGCCCACTTGATGAACTCCCAGGCGGCCTCCTTGTTCTGCGAGCCGACCGGGATGCCCCAGCCGTGCGTCGCGACGCCAGGGAAGTTGCCCTTGGGGCCGGCGGGCATCACCGAGTAGTTCACGGTCTTGGCGACCTTGCTGGCGGCGGGGTCGCCGAGCTGGACGAGCCAGGCCTGGTTGAAGGTAATGTAGTTGGCTTGGCCCTGCAGGCAGGCGTTGAGCGCCTGGTCGTAGCCGTAGGACAGCACGCCGTCGACGCTGTAGTCGCGCAGCAGCCGGGCGAAGTACTCGGCGGCCTCGGCGGCCTCGGGCTCGGCCAGCATCAGCGTCAGGTCGTCGGGCGGGTCGCGGAAGATCTTGCCGCCGAAGCCCATCAGGTAGGGGATCCAGACCCAGCCGTAGTGGTTCTCGGTGATGAAGCCGGCGACGCCGTCCTGGCCGTGCACGGCCTCCATGACGGCCATCACGTCGTCGAAGGTCTTCGGCATCGCCAGCCCGGCCTGCTCGATCAGGTCGTAGCGGGCCGCGCCGGCCATGTAGACGTCGGCGATCCAGGGGATGCCGTAGAGCTGGCCGTCCTTGCCGGTCAGCGGACCCCTGACGCCGGCGAGGAAGTCGTCGACGTCCCAGTCGGGCGGCGTGCTGTTCGGGTCGTTGATGAACTCGTCGAGCGGCGTGAACCAGCCAGCGCCGATCCAGCGCCCCGAGTAGATGAAGGTGACGTTGAGCACGTCGTAGGCCGAGCCCTGGGTCGAGAGCTCGAGGTCGACGCGCTGGTTGTAGACCGGGAAGGCCGGCGTCTCGTAGTTGACCCTGGCGCCGGTCTGCTCCTCGAACTCGGGAATGTAGTCGGCGAGCCATTTCGGGTAGGGCGCGCTCCAGCAGGAGACGTTCAGGGTCACGCCGTCGAGCGGCTTGGCCTGGCCGATCACCGCCGGCGCGTGCAGCACCGTGCCGGTCGCCGCAAGCGCGCTGGCGCCGGTCTTCAACGCATCGCGGCGGGTCATGTGCCACCGGGTCTTCATCTCCTCGTGCCTTTCCCTACTTGCGGTTGATAGGATTGCGTCGACTTTTTGCGTCAGAGCTTGACGCCGGCGCGCCTGAGGTCGGCGATGGCGTTGGCCTGCGCCTGGGCGAGCGCTTCCTTGGCCGTCATCTGGCCCGATGCGATGGTATCGATCGCCTTGCTGATCTGCTGGCCTACCTGCGGGAACACGTGCACCGTGCGGTAGGCCATGTGGCCGTCGGTCGCCGACTCGACGGTCTCGACGTAAAGGCGGCCGACGTCCTGGCCGTTGATCGTCATCGCCTCCTTGAAGGCGGGGCTCGCCACCGCCGAGGCGCGGGTGAACGAGGCGTAGCCGCTGTCTTCGAGCAGGCGGCTGACCATCTCCTTCGACATCGACCACTTGATGAATTCCCAGGACGCGTCCTTGTTCCTGGCGCCGGTCGGGATGCCCCAGCCGTGCACGGCGACCTGCGGGAACCGCCCCGCCGGTCCCCTGGGCACGGGCGCGTAGGCGACGGTCTGCGTCACCTTGCTCGTCGCGGGGTCGCCGAGTTGGACGACGTAAGAGTGGTTCGCGGTCGTGTAGTTGGCGCGCCCTTGCTTGAGCGTCGTGGTCATCTGGTCGAAGGTGTAGCTCAGTACTCCGTCGGGCGTGTAGCTGCGCAGGATGTTCGTGTAGTACTCGGCCGCCGCGACCGCCTCGGGCGTGTCGAGCGCCGGCGTGAGGTCGTCGGGCGCGTTGCGGAACACGCTGCCGCCCATGCCCTGGAGGAAGGGCATCCAGGTCCAGTGGTGAATGTTCTCGTTGACGTAGGCGGGGATGCCCTCCTTGCCGTGCACGGCCTGCAGCACCGTCACGAGATCGTCGAAGGTCTCGGGCATCGCGAGGCCCGCCGCCTGGATCAGATCGAAGCGGGCGGCGGCGCCGATCTGGGCTTCCGCGGTCCAGGGCAGCGCGTAGGTCCGGCCGTCCGCGTCCTGCAGCGGCGCGAGCGCGCCGGCGAGGAAGTCGTCCGCGCCCCAGTCGGCCGGCGTCCGGTTCGGATCGTTCAGGAACTCGTCGAGCGGCGTGAACCAGCCGGCGCCGATCCAGCGGCTGGCGTAGATGAAGGTGAGGTTCAGCACGTCGTAGGCCGAGCCCTGGGTCGAGAGCTCGAGATCGGCGCGCTGGTTGTAGATCGGAAAGGCGGGCGTGTCGTAGTTCACCTGGATGCCCGTCGCTTCGGTGAACTCGGGGACGTAGGCGCCGAGCAGTTTGGCGTAGGTGGCGCTCCAGCAGGAGACGTTGAGCGTCGTGCCGGCGAACGGCTTGGCCTGGCCGATCACGGCCGGCGCATATAAGCCCACCGCACCGGCCGCGGTGAGCGTACTGCCGGCCTTCAGCACCTCGCGCCGCGTCACCGGCCTGATCTGACTGGCTGCCATCTTGGCGCCTCCCGTTTCCGACGGCGTGGCGAGACCGCTCGTTGGCGGCTTTTCGCCGACATGTGCCCTTCTGGAATGCTGCTATGAACGTGCGACCCCCGCCCGCCAGGGGCGGACATCGGAGGCCAGCAGCCGACGATAGGCGTCAGCCCCGCATATCGCAACGGCGCGATCGCGAAGAGCTACATCCAGGGGTGGGGAATCACGGCGCGGCGCCGTTCCGGCCGGCGGCCTGCCGCAAGTACCGGCCGGGACAGACATGAGAGTTGCGGCGCGGGCGCTATGGCGTCTGGTCCAGCCATTCCGCCAACGCATCGGGGTGTGCCATTTGCCGCAGACCACCGCCTGGCGCCTGGCCCAGCGTTCATCTGAACGCCGGAGCACTGCCCTGCATGTCGAGAGAACAGCGGGATTGCTGGTCGGAGTGGGGTGACTCGAACACCCGACCCCCGCCTCCCGAAGACGGTGCTCTACCAGGCTGAGCTACACTCCGAACCCGCGCGGTTATATAGCGACTTCGCGCCGGCGGGGCAATGCGTCACCGTATCGCGCGTGCGCGGCTGCGCACGGGTCCCGGATCAGTAGGCGCGCTCGACGCAGAAGTCGACGAGATCCAGCAGCGCCGCCTTGGCCGGCGACGGCGGGAAGCCCTCCAGGCCGCGCCGCGCCGCGGCGGCGTAGAGGGCGGCGCGCCCGAGGCTCTCGGCAAGCGCCCCGTGCCGCTCCATCAGCTCGATCGCGCGCGCGAGATCGCCCTCGCGCTGCTCGCCGCGTTCCAGCGTGCGGCGCCAGAAGCGGCGCTCCTCGGCGCTGCCGCGCGCGAAGGCGAGGACGACCGGCAGGGTGATCTTGCCGTCGCGGAAATCGTCGCCCAGGCTCTTGCCCAGCACCATCTCGCGGGCGCTGTAGTCGAGGATGTCGTCGATCAGCTGGAAGGCGATGCCGATGCTCTCGCCGTAGCTGCGCAACGCCTCGGCCTCGGCGACCGGGCGGTCCGCGACCAGGGCGCCGATCTCGGCGGCCGCCGCGAACAGCGTCGCGGTCTTGGCGGTAATGACCTCGAGATAGGTCGCCTCGGTGGTCTGGGTGTCGTTCGCGGTCATCAGCTGCGCGACCTCGCCCTCGGCGATCACCGCCGAGGCGTTCGAGAGCACCGCCAGCACCGGCAGCGAGCCGTCCTCCACCATCAGCTGGAAGGCGCGCGAGAAGAGGAAGTCGCCGACCAGCACGCTGGGCTTGTTGCCCCAGATCGTGTTGGCCGTCGCCAGGCCGCGGCGCAGGTCGCTGGCGTCGACCACGTCGTCGTGCAGCAGCGTCGCCGTGTGGATGAACTCGACCGCGGCGGCGAGCGTCACGTGCCGCTCGCCGCGATAGCCGCACAACTGCGCCGCGAGAAGGGTCAGCATCGGCCGCACCCGCTTGCCGCCGGCGCTCACCAGATGGCCGGCCAGTTCCGGAATCAGATGGACCGGGCTGTCGAGGCGCGCCACGATCAGCTGGTTGACCCGCCGCATGTCGTGCTCGACAAGGGCCTGGACCGAGTCGAGCTTGTCGCGGGTTCGCTCCGGGACCTGCGTGCTGAGCGCGGTCAAGGTGGGTTCCTTCCTGCGGGACGCCACGCGTGGCGATGCATCTTGCTATCAGGGCCCATGCGGCAATGCAAACTTGGCTCGGTCCCCGAGGTCAATATAGGATGCCGCCGCCATGCGGGAACTACTGCGCAGCAACGATCTCGTGCACCTGTCCTGGGCCCAGGCGATGCTGGCGGCCGAGGGCATCGAGGCGATTCTGCTTGACGACTACGTCAGCGGCGTCGAGGGCAGCATCGGCGCCATCCCGCGCCGCCTGATGGTGGCCAGCGAGGCGTTCGATCGGGCCAAGCAGATCCTCGCGCGCGCCGGCCGCGCCGATCGGTGAGCGACGATCTCACCCTGGACCGGCTGCTCGGCGGCCGCGTGTCGCTCAGCCAGCCGGCGCAGGGCTATCGGGTCGCGATGGACCCGGTGCTGCTCGCGGCGGCGGTGCCCGCGATCGCCGGCGAGCGGGTGCTCGATGCGGGCGCCGGCACCGGCGCCGCGGCCTTGTGTCTTGCCGTGCGCGTGCCCGGCTGCAAGGTGGTGGGGATCGAGCTGCAGCGGGCGCTGCAGCAGATCGCCGCCGCCAACGTCGCGCAGAACGGCCTCGGCGAGCGCGTCGAGATGCTGGTCGGCGACCTCGTCCAGCCGCCGCCGCGCTTCGCCTGGGGGAGCTTCGATCACGTGATGACCAATCCGCCGTACCTGGCGGCGCAGGCGGCAAGCGCGCCGTCGCTGCCGCAGCGCGCGATCGCCCATGTCGAGGGCGACGCGCCGCTGGCCGCCTGGCTGCAGGGCTGCGTGCGCATGCTGCGGCCGGGCGGCATGCTGACCATGATCCACCGCGCCGAGCGGCTCAGCGAGATCCTGGCGGCGCTGGGCGACGCGCTGGGCGGGCTCATCCTGTATCCGCTGTGGCCGGGCGACCCGCACAGGCCGGCCGGCCGCATCCTGGTGCAGGGTCGCAAGGGCTCGCGTGCGCCGCTGGCGTTGCTGCCCGGGCTCGTGCTGCACCGGCCCGACGGTCCGCTCAGCGCCGCGGCCGAGGCCGTGCTGCGCCACGGCGACGCGCTGGTGCTGTGCGGCGACCGGCCGGGAGGACGCAATGGCTGATGTCCGGGCCTGGCCCATGCGCCTGCTCGACTGGCTGCGCGCCCGGCCGCCGGCCGTGCCGATCGTTCGCCTGACCGGCGTGATCGGCGGCGCGAGCCTGCGCAGCGGCGGCCTCTCCCTGAGCAACGTCAACCCGGCGCTCGAGCGGGCGTTCAAGCTGCGCGGCGCCAAGGCGGTGGCGCTGTCGATCAACAGCCCGGGCGGCTCGCCCGTGCAGTCGGCGCTGATCGCCGGGCGGATCCGCGCGCTGGCGGCCGAGAAGAAGCTGCCGGTCGTCGCCTTCATCGAGGACGTCGGCGCCTCGGGCGGCTACTGGCTGGCGCTCGCCGCGGACGAGATCTTCGCCGACCCGAGCTCGATCGTAGGTAGCATCGGCGTGATCCACGCGAGCTTCGGCTTCGCGGCGGCGATCGAGCGCCTCGGCATCGAGCGCCGCCTCCACACCGCCGGCGCCAAGAAGTCGCTGCTCGACCCGTTCCGGCCCGAACGGCCCGACGACGTCGAGCGGCTGCACGCGATCCTGCAGGAACTGCACCAGGGCTTCAAGGCGACCGTGCGCGGGCGCCGCGGCGCGCGCCTCAAGGGCGGCGACGACGAGCTGTTCGAAGGCCAGATCTGGACCGGCCGCGGCGCGCTCGCGGCAGGCCTGATTGACGGTCTGGGCGACCTGCACGCGGTGCTGCGGGAGCGCTTTGGTGAGAAGGTGAGGCTGCCGCTGATCAGCACCGCACGGCCGTGGTGGCAGCGCCGGCTCGGGCTGGAGGCGTGGCCGCGCGCGCTGGTCGACGCGGCACTGGACGGCCTCGCAGAGCGCGAGCTGTGGTCGCGCTACGGGCTCTGAGGGCCGCGGCTGGCCAAGCGAAAGCTCGCCTGTCTGCGGATCAGGCGACGTCCGTCCGCAGATCGTCGTGCGGCGGCAAGGTGAACTGGAAGGTCGCCCCCGCGCCGGCATTGCCACGCGCCCACAGCTGGCCGCCGTGCGCCTCGATGATCGAGCGGCAGATCGACAGGCCGAGCCCCATGCCGTTCGGCTTGGTCGTGAAGAAGGCATCGAACAGCCGGTCGGCATGCTCGGGGTCGATCCCGCTGCCGGAGTCGCGGACGGCGACGAGCGCCCGATCGTCGGCGGTGCGGGCGGAGCGGATCAGCAGCTCGCGCGGCCGCCCTTCGACGGCCGCCATGGCCTGGATGCCGTTGATCGCGAAGTTGATGATCACCTGCTGCAGCTGGACGCGGTCGCCGCGCACGGCGGGCAGGTCGCTCGCGAGGTCGAGCCGCAGGGCGACGCGGTGGCTCGCGACCTCCCGCTGGACCAGCCGGCCGACCTCCTCGACGACGCTGTTGAGGTCGAGGCGGACGCGTTCCGGCTCGACGTTGCGGGACAGCGCGCGGATGCGATGGATCACCTCGCCGGCCCGCTTGGCATCGCCGATGATGCGCTGCAGGCCGCTGCGCACCTCGCCGGTCTCGGGCGGCGAGCGGGCGAGCCAGCGCAGGCTCGCCTCGCCATTGGTGACGATCGCGGCGAGCGGTTGATTGACCTCGTGCGCGATCAACGCCAGCTCGCCCAGGGTCATCACGCGCGAGAGGTGGGCGAGCTCCGACTGCGCCTTGTGCAGGGCCTCCTGCGACAGCTTGCTCGCGGTGACGTCCATCACCGCGCCGACGAACTCGAG
This sequence comes from Geminicoccaceae bacterium, assembly GCA_036274135.1. GTDB lineage: Bacteria > Pseudomonadota > Alphaproteobacteria > Geminicoccales > Geminicoccaceae > DASUGG01. The sequence continues at coordinate 582 of DASUGG010000013.1, read as the reverse complement.
GTCGCCCGACTCGTCGCGCGCCGCATGCGCGACGACCTGCAGGAACTTCACGGAGCCGTCGGGCATCAGCAGGCGGTGCTCGAATTCCCAGTTGCCGCCGTCGTACGGCGCGCGATCGATGAACCGCTGCACCGCCTCGACATCGTCGGGATGGATGCGCTCGATCATCATCTCCGTCGTCAGCGCGACGGGGTGATCGAAGCCGAAGATCCGATACATCTCCTCTGACCAGAAGATCTCGCCGCTCGCGACGTTCCAGCCGAAGCTGCCGGTGCGGCTGAGTCGCTGGGCTTCCGCCAGATAGGCGTCGGCGCGCCGCAGATCGGAATAGAGGTGGGCGTTCTGCAGCGAGATCGCCGCCTGCGAGGCGAGCAGCTCCAAGACCGCCGTGCGCGACGGCGTGAAGGCGTGCGAGGTCAGGCTGTTCTCGAGATACAGCACGCCGATCAGCCGCGCCTGCTTGAGCAGGGGCAGGCACAGGATCGACCGGCAGCGCCCCCGGCGGAAATATTCGTCGCCCGCGAAGGGAGTATCGGCCGCGACGTCGTCCAGCAGCAGCCTCTCCTGCGTGCGGCTGACGTA
>DASUGG010000012.1:0-13091 GCA_036274135.1 Geminicoccaceae bacterium | reverse complement strand
AGGACAGCGAGTTCGCGACCCTGGCCGATCTGGTCGACTACGCCAAGGCCAACCCCGGCAAGATCAAGGCCGCCAATACCGGCACGCTCGGCGCCGACTTCATGACCACGCTGCTGATCGAGCACGCCACCGGCACGCAGTTCACCCAGATCCCGTTCACCGGCGGCGCCCAGGCGCTGCAGGGAACGCTCGCGGGCACCACCGACGCCATGGTCGCGAGCTCGCTGTTCGCGGTGGCGCAGAAGGGCAGCCTGCGCACGCTCGCGATCGCGGCGCCCGAGCGCGATCAGAACATCCCCGACGTGCCGACCTTCAAGGAGCTCGGCTACGACGTCGTTTCCGAGCGCTACCGCGTGCTCGGCGGGCCGCCAGAGCTGCCGGCGGAGGTCGTCAGCTACTGGGCCGACGTCTGCCGGCAGGTGACCGACAACGAGGACTTCCGCACGGAGATGAACGACCTCGGCCAGCCGCCGACCTATCGCGGCCCGGACGAGACGCAGGCAGCGGTCGACGACATGCAGGCACGGATGCAGGCGTTGGTCGACACCTACGATCTCGCAAAGTAGGCCGCCCGGTGCCGGATCGCGCCCCACCGGTCCGGCACCGGCCCCCTTGCGACGATCCGCCGGCCGCTGAGGATGTCCTGAATGTCGGCTGAGATCCTGCATGCGATTCAAGCCAATCTGCAGCTCTCGCACCTGTTCGTCGTCCTGGTCGGCACCCTCGCCGGCCTGATCATCGGCGCGCTGCCAGGGCTGTCGGCGGTCAGCGGCGTCGCGCTGCTGCTGCCGTTCACCTTCGGCATGGAGCCGGCGCAGGGCCTGATCATGCTCGCCGCCGTCTACATGTCGGCCGAATATGGCGGCTCGATCTCGGCCATCCTGATCAACACGCCCGGCACCTCGGGCGCCGCCTGCACGACCCTCGACGGCACGCCGCTGACCCAGAAGGGCCAGGCGCAGGAGGCGCTGTACACCTCGTTGTTCTCGGGCACGGTCGGCGGCGCCTTCGGCGGCCTGGTCCTGCTGTTCTTCACGCCGCCCCTGGCGCGCGCCTCGCTGCTCCTCGGGCCGGCCGAGATCTTCTGGATCGCGGTGGCCGGCCTCGCTCTGGTCGCCACCCTGTCCGGCCAGAATGTCGTCAAGGGCCTGGTCGGCGTCCTGATCGGCGTCGGCATGACCCTGATCGGCCAGGACGCGATCTCCGGCGACATGCGCTTCATGTTCAACGACTACCGGCTGGTCGGCGGCATCCCGCTGGTGCCGGCGCTGCTCGGCCTGTTCGCCGTCGCCAGCATCCTCGGCCTGCTGGAGCAGGTGAACGAGTCGGTGGCGCCCTTGATCCGGCGCCCGGGCGCCATGCGCTTCGTGCTGCAAAAGCTCGCCGGCATGAAGATTCTGCTGCTGTGGTCGAGCATCCTCGGCACGGTGGTCGGCATCATCCCCGGCGCCGGCGCGTCGATCAGCGCCTTCGTCGCCTATGGCGAGGCCAAGCGCATCTCGAAGCATCCCGAGGAGTTCGGGCACGGCTCCTACGAGGGCGTGGTCGCCCCCGAGACGGCGAACAACGCCGTGGTCGGCGGCGCGATGGTGCCGCTGCTGGCGCTGGGCATTCCCGGCTCCGGCTCGGCGGCGATCATGTTCGGCGCGCTGACCGTGCACGGCATCATCCCCGGCCCGCGGCTGTTCACCGAGCGCGGCGACATCGTCTACACTTTCATGATCGGCCTGATGGTGACGGTGGTCGCCATGCTGATCATCGGCATGCTGTCGATCCGCTGGTCGAGCCTGATCGTGCGCGCGCCCCGCTGGGCCATGGTGCCGGGGGTGCTCGTGCTGTCGATGATCGGCACCTACGGGATCTCGAACAGCATGTTCGACGTGTGGGTGCTGCTCGTGACCGGCATCGGCGCCTACCTGCTCGGCAAGCTCGACGTGCCGGCCGTCACGATCGCGCTGGGGCTCGTGCTCGGCGGCCTGACCGAGGAGAGCTTCCAGCAGTCGGTGCTGGTCGGCCAGGTCGACGCCGGCTCGACGCTCGCCTATTTCCTCTCGCGGCCGCTGTCGGCGGTGCTCATGCTGCTGGCGCTCGGCATCGTGGTGGCGGGCGTGCTGCAGATCGTGCGGGAGCGCCGGGCCGGGCGCACCTCCGAGGCGCCGCTCGCGGCCGATCCGGCGCCCGCCGACGCGACGCGCGGCGCGAGCCTGCGCGCCATGAACCTGATCCTCGGCGTGATCCTGATCGCGCTCGCCGTCTTCGTGTTCTACGAGGCGAGGGGCTTTTCCGAGATGGGCGCGCGCTTTCCGATGCTCGTCGGCTACGGCTTCGTGGTGCTCGGCGGCCTGCTGCTGGCCATCAACCTGCACCCGAGTACGGTCGCGCCGGCCGTCGCCGCGCGCCCCTTCGCCGGCATCCCATGGCGCACCTGGGGGACGGTGGTCGCCGCGCTGGTGCTGTTCGGCTACGCCGTCGACGTCATCGGCTTCTACGAGGCGGGCTTCCTGTTCGTGCTGTTCGCCACCTGGCTGCTGGCGCCCGGCGGCACGTCCCGAGCGGGGCGGCTGCTCGCAGCGCTGGCCTTCGCGGCGCCGTTCATGGCCGCCATCTACCTGGCCTTCCGGATCGTGCTCGCGATCCCGACGCCGCACGGGCTCATCATCTGAGGACGCCATGGACGCCACCCTCCGCCTTGCCCGGTTCGCCCACGAGCTGCGGGCCGGCGACCTGCCCGCCGGCACCCGCGACGCCTGCGCCCGCCTGGCGCTCGACACCGTCGGCGCCGCGATCCCCGCCTGGGACGCGCCCGGTGTGCGCGAGCTGCGCGCCCTGCTGGCGCAGTGGGGCAGCGGCCCCTGCCCGGTCTGGATCGCCGGCGAGCGCCTGCCGCCGCCGGCCGCGACGCTGGTCAACTCGGCGATGGCGCACGCGCTCGAATATGACGACCTGCACTGCGAGCTGCCGATCCACTCCGGTGTGGTAGTGCTGCCGGCGGTGCTCGCGGTCGCGGCGACCCGGCCGGACGCCAGCGGCGCCGATGCCGCCGCCGCGATCGTCGCCGGCACCGAGGTGATGTGCCGGCTGGCGCGCGCGACCCGCAGCTATCGCGGCCAGGCGGGCTTTCGCGGCTGGAACCCGACGGCGGTGGTCGCGGGCTTCGGCGCCGCCGCGGCGGCCTCTCGCATCCTCGGCCTCGATGCCGACGGCATCGCGCGGGCGATGGGCCTGTCCTACGCCCAGGCGAGCGGCAACCAGCAGTGCATCGAGGACGGCGGCCTGGTGAAGCGGATGCAGCCCGGGCTGGTCGCCGAGGCCGGCGTGCGCGCCGCTTTTCTGGCCCGCGCCGGCGTCAGCGGCGCGATCAACGCGATCGAGGGCAGGAACGGCTTCTTCAAGGTCTACGAGGGCGGCGACTACGACCCGGAAGCCTTGACCGCCGGCCTGGGCGAGGCGTTCGAGATCGAGCGGATCGGCTTCAAGCGCTATCCCGTCTGCGGCATGGCGCATCCGGCGATCGACGCGCTGCGCGAGCTGCAGGCCGCGCACGGCTTCGGCGAGGCCGACGTCGAGCAGCTCGAGGTGCACGGCTCGAAGTTCGTCGTCGACATGGTCGGGCGCCCCTACCGCCCCGGCGCCAGCCCGGACGTCGACGCGCAGTTCAGCCTGCCCTACTGCCTCGCGACCGTGCTGCGCACCGGCAACATGCGGCTCGCCGACCTCCGCCCCGAGCACACCCTGGATGCCGGCCGCCGCGCGCTCGCCGACCGCATCCCGGTCGTGCTCGACGAGGCCCTGCACGGCAAATGGACCGCGCGGGTGCGCGTGCGTCTGTGCGACGGCCGGGCCTTCGATCGCAGCCGCGACAAGGCGGCCGGCCAGAGCGACGCGCCGCTCTCGACCGACGAGCTGATCGGCAAGTTCGAGGACAGCGCGGCGGCGGTGCCGGCGCTCGGGGTCGATGCGGCGCGCCGCCTTTGCGACCTGCTGCTCGAGCTGCCGCGCCTGCCGCGGCTGGCGCCGCTGAGCCAGGCGCTGGCGCCCGGCCGGGCCGCCGTGCCGGCCGCCTGAGAACTCATCCCGGAGGGAGACGCCGATGGACCTTGGACTCGCAGGCCGGGTCGCGATCGTGACCGGCGGCAGCCGCGGCATCGGCCGCGCCTGCGCCGCCTCGCTGCTCGCCGAGGGCGCCGCCGTGGCCCTGGTCAGCCGCGACGCCGAGCGCCTCGAGGCCGCGCGCAAGGCCCTCGTCGAGGCCACCGGCACCGCCATCGCGGTGCCCACTGAGCTGCGTAGCGACGCGGCGGTGCGCGCCATGGTCGAGCGCGTGCGCGCCGAACTCGGCCGCATCGACATCCTGGTCAACGCCGCCGCGACCGTGATCCCGACCGCGTTCGCGGACCTCGGCGAGGAGCGCTGGCTGGACGTGTTCGAGCAGAAGCTGAACGGCTACGCCCGCTGCCTGCGCCACGTGGTCCCGGTGCTGCGCGCCCAGCGATCCGGCGCGATCGTCAACATCTCGGGCCTCGCGGCGCGCCAGCCGCACGCCACCACGATCCCGGTCGGCCTCAACAACGCTGCGACCCTCAACCTCACCAAGTCGCTCGCCAACGAGCTCGCCCGCGACGGCATCCGGGTCAACGCCGTGATCCCGCACATCATCGACACCGACCGGCAGGACGAGACGATGCGCGAATGGGCGGGCATCACCGGCCAGAGCGAGGCCGAGGTGCGCGCCGAGCGCGTCGCGAAGATCCCGCTCGGCCGCATGGGCCGGCCCGAGGAGGTCGGCGACGTGGTCGCGTTCCTGGCCTCGGACCGGGCGAGCTTCGTCACCGGCGCCGCCTGGCATGTCGACGGCGGCGTCGCGGTCGGCATCTGAGAGATGCCGGATCTAGACCTTGCGCGGCTCCATCAGCTCGATCCGGTTGCCGAACGGGTCGAACACGAAGATGCGCGCATGCGTCTCGAGCAGGTCGTCGTCGATCACCTCGGCGCCCGCGGCGCGGCAGCGGGCGGCGAGGTCGGTAAGCCCCTCGACCAGGAAGGCCGGATGCGCCTTGCGGGCGGGACGGAAGTCGTCCTCGACGCCGAGATGCAGGCTGATGCCGCCGCTCGCGAACCAGCAGCCGCCGCGGCCTCGCAGGCGCGCCGGCTTCTGCACCTCCGCGAGGCCCAGCACCCCGGCATAGAAAGCGCGCGCCGCGTCCTCCTCGCCGCGCGGGATCGCGATCTGCACGTGGTCGACGGCATGCAGCCGTCCGTTCGCCTGGGCCATCTCTTGCCTCCCCGCAGGCTCACCTGCTCCGCTCTGGGATGACGTCATGGGACCCTACGACCCGCCGAAGGTGATCAGGACGGAAGTCGTCGCCGTGCTGCCGGAGCGGTTCACGAGGGCCGGCAGCCGGCCCGGCCGGACGTCGAGCCGCTATGCCCGGCCGCAGGTCGGCGTCGACTGCTACCTCGAGGGCCCGTCCTTCGACCGCAGCGGCCATCTCTATTTCACCGACGTGCCGCACGGCCGCATCTTCCGCATGGCGCCGTCCGGCGACATCGACCTGGTCGCCGAGTATGACGGCGAGCCGAACGGCCTCAAGATCCACAAGGACGGCCGCATCTTCATCGCCGACTACCGGCACGGCGTCATGCTGCTCGATCCCGCGAGCGGCGCGGTCGCGCCGTTCGCCGACCTCTTGCCGGCGGAGAGCTTCAAGGGGCTGAACGACCTGGTCTTCGCGAGCAACGGCGATCTGTACTTCACCGACCAGGGCAAGACCGGGCTGCACGATCCTTCCGGCCGCGTCTACCGCTTCACCGCGAAAGGCCACCTCCAGGCCCTGATCGAGACCCTGCCGGGGCCGAACGGCCTCGTGCTGTCGCCGGACGAGAAGGTGCTCTATGTCGGCTCGCGCGCGAATGCGATCTGGTGGCAGCCGCTGTTCGAGCGCCGGCCGCCGGCGCGCACCGGCACCTTCGCCACGCTGCCGGGCTTCGGCACGCCGGACGGCATGGCGGTCGACGAGGCCGGCAACGTCGTCTGCGTCCAGCACAATATGGGCGTGGTCTGGGTGTTCAACCGCATCGGCCTGCCGGTCTGGCGGATCGAGACCTGCGCCGGCGACAAGCTCACCAACATCGCCTATGGCGGGCCGGCGCGCCAGGACCTCTACATCCTCGACGGCGACGGCAAGATCCTTCTCGCGCATATGCCGGTGCCGGGCCTCGCGACGTACGCGCAGCAATGAGGTGCTCACGGCCCCTCGTCGCGCGGCACAGCCAGGCTGCGCCGCGGGAACTGCCGGAAGGGATGGCGGGCGAGCGCCGCCTCGTCGATCTCGAGGCCGAGGCCGGGGCCGGTCGGCAGGGCGATGTAGCCGTCCTTCGGCTCGAGCGGATTCTTGCAGACCTCGCGGCCGAGCTCGGCGAAGGGCAGGAAATATTCGGTGATGATGAAGTTCGGCATGCAGGCCGAGGCGTGCACCGTGGCGGCGAGCGCCAGCACCGTCGAGTTGTAGTTGTGCGGCGAGACCGCGACCAGATGCGGCTCCGCCATCGCGGCGATCTCCTTGAGCTCGAGGATGCCGCCGCAGTTCGCCACGTCCGGGTTGATGATGTCGGCGGCGCGCCGCTCGAACACCGGCCGGAAGCCGTCCTTGGCGAAGATGTTCTCGCCGGTGACCACGGGAATCCGCGTCGCCGCCCGCACCTCGGCGATCGCCTCGAGGTTCTCGGCCTGGCAGGGCTCCTCGAACCAGTAGGGCTCGAACTCCTCGAGCCGCCTGGCGAGGCTGATCGCGTGCATCGGCGCGAGGCGGCGGTGGATGTCGAGCAGGATGTCGACGTCGGGCCCCACGGCCTTGCGGATCGCGGCCACCACCGCGACGGCGTGGCGCTCGTGCTCCTTCGGGATGAAGGTGCGCCAGGGCGTCGGCAGCGGGTCGAGCTTGAGCGCGCTGAAGCCCTGCTCGACCACGCCGGCGGCGGCGCGCGCATAGTCGTCGGGCGCCGACATGCGGTAGCTCCAGCCGTTGGCATAGACCCGGATGCGCTCGCGGCAGGGCCCGCCGAGCAGATTGTAGACCGGCTGGCCGCAGGCGCGGCCGACGATGTCCCAGAGCGCCTGCTCGATGCCGGAGACCGCCGAGTAGAGCTCGAGCGAGCCGCGCCGGATCGCGAAGTCGTGATACGCCATCTGGGTGATGTGCTTGATCTGGAACGGATCGCGGCCGACGACGTAGCGACCGAGCTCCTCGACCAGCGCCAGCACCGGGCGGTCGCGATCGTACTGGCTGTAGGCCTCGCCCCAGCCGGTCAGCCCCGCGTCGGTCTCGACCTTGACGAAGATCCAGTTCTTGCGCCAGCCGGGATGGACGGAGAACGGGGTGACGGCAGTGATCCTCATCGGCTGTCCTCTGGCGCGGCGGCAGGGCGGGCGGGGAGCGGCTTGCACAGCGGCAGCCACGGTCTTAGCCCTTGCGCCTTCGTCCCACAATGCGCAAACTCCTGCCACGATACTGAACAAGGCAGCGATTGGCCGCGGCGCCCGGCGCAGGTCGACGGGCGTCGAACCATGCCGATCACCAACAACCCACGAGCAAGCAGGGAGCACGACGATGTCTGGTAATGTTGGACGGAGCATTGGCGCGTTCGGCCCGCTCGGGCGTCGCGACGTCCTGCGCGGCGCCGGGCTCGCCGCCGGCGCGGCGGCGTTCGGCAGCTGGCTGCCGCGCTCGGCGCGGGCGCAGGAGACCTTCGTCTGGTACACCGGGCTCGCCACCGAAGCCTCGGATGCGGTCTCCAAGCAGTTCACCGAGAAGACCGGCATTCCGGCCGAGTATTTCCGCGCCGGCTCCAACAACCTGGTGCAGAAGTTCGACCAGGAGCGGCAGGCGGACCAGGTGCGCTGCTCCGCGCTGCTGCTCACCATCCCGGTGCTGGTGGCGCAGTGGGCCAAGGAAGGCGTGCTGACGCAATACGACAGCCCCGAGTTCGCCAATTATCCGGAGGAGTTCGTCATCGCCAGCTATTCCGCGCCGACCTCGGCCGAGCCCATGGCCATCGCCTACAACAAGGAGATGGTCAGCGCCGAGGAAGCGCCGAAGACCTGGGAGGACCTGCTCGACCCGAAATGGAAAGGCAAGCTGGCGCTGACCGACGCCGCCTCCGCCTCCTCCGCTCTGCACTGGTTCGCAGCGCTGCAGAGCGTCTACGGCAAGGAGTTCATGGAGAAGCTGTCGCAGCAGGACGTGCTGGTGCGCACCGGCGGCGCCGACGTCGCCAACACGCTGGTGTCAGGCGAGCGGCCGGTGGCCGCGGCGATCACCCAGTCGCACGCCTCGCGCGCGATCGGCAAGGGCGGCGCCTTGCGCATCGTGGTGCCCGAGGCCGGGGCGCCGATGATCGCGACGATGATCTGCATTCCGGCGCAGGCGCCCGACCCCGAGACCGGCAAGAAGTTCGTCGACTTCGTCCTCAGCGAGGACGTCCAGGTAATGCTGCAGGACGACTACTTCTCGCCGTCCCTGCGCAAGGGCATCCCGCCGATCAAGCTCGACACCGGCGCGAGGCCGCTGTCCGAGATCAAGCCGATGGCGAGCTCGCCGGCCGATCTCGAGCGGTTCCAGAACGAGCGCGCCGAGCTCACGCAGGAATACATGGACCTGTTCAAGTAAGCAGCGGCCGTCGTTGATCGCCGCCGGGGGGACCGCGGTCGATGGCGCAGGCGAGAATCGCCGCGGCAGCCGGGACGCAGAGGCAGCGGGTCCGTCACTGGTCGCTCGGCGACCCGCTGCTCTGGCTGCAGATCGCGGTGGTGCTGCTGCTGTGCGTGCTGATCGTCTATCCGGCGGCGATCCTGCTCAAGCGCTCGTTCGTCGCCGACGACGGCACGTTCTCCTGGGTCTGGTACCTGCAGGCCTACACCAACGAGCGCAATCTCTGGGCGATCATCAACACGGTGATCGTCGCGACCGGCGCGGCGGCGCTGGCAGCGGTCTCCGGCACGCTGCTCGCCTGGGCCGTGGTGCGCACCGACATGCCCGGCCGCCGGCTGGTCGAGATGGCCTCGATCGTGCCGTTCATCTCCACCTCGTTCATCGGCGCGCTCGCCTGGATCCTGCTCGGCAGCCCGGAGACCGGCCTGATCAACCAGCTCTGGCGCTTCCTCGGCAACGAGGACGCGCTGATCAACATCTTCTCGCTCGAAGGCATCATCTTCGTCATCGCGCTCTACGAGATGCCGTTCGTGTTCCTGCTGGTCGGCGGTGCTTTGCGCTCGATGGACCCGGCGCTCGAGGAGGCGTCGCTCGCGTCCGGCGCCGGCCTGTGGCGCACCACGACGCGCGTGACCCTGCCGCTGGTGCTGCCGGCGATCCTGGCGAGCTCGCTGCTGGTCTTCGTGCTCGCCGCCGAGCAGTTCGGCGTGCCGGCGGTGCTGGGCACGCCGGCGCGCATCCGCGTGCTGACCACGAGCATCGTCGCCACCAACACCTTCTACCCGCCGCAGCGCGGCCTCGGCGCGGCGCTCTGCGTCACCCTGCTGGTCATCGCCCTGGTCGGGCTGTGGCTGCAGCGCCGCATGCTGGCCGGCCGCTCGTTCACCACGGTGGGCGGCAAGGGCTCGCAGCCGCGCCGCGTCGCGCTCGGGCCGTTCCGCTGGGTGATGCTGGGCATCTGCTGCCTCTATCTGCTGCTCGCCGTCGTGCTGCCGTTCTCGACGATCTTCCTGAGCTCGATCCGCACGCTGTGGACGGCCGACTTCCGCTGGGAGCAGTTCACCCTCGCCAACTACCACTGGATCCTGTTCGAGTACCCGACCACGGTGCGCGCGATCCGCAACAGCCTGTTCCTGGCGGTGGTCGGCGCGACCGTCACCATCCTGCTCTGCGCGCTGATCTCGTTCCTGTCGCTGCGCACCAGGCTGCCGGGGCGCAACGCCCTCGACTATCTCAGCATGCTGCCGCTCGGCTTTCCCGGCGTGGTGCTCGCCTACGGCCTCCTGCAGGTGTGGATCAATCCGCCGCTGGTGCTGTACGGCACCGTCTGGATCCTGTTCATCGCCTACCTGACCCGCTATTTGCCGATCGGCGTGCGTGCCACCTCGGCGACGCTGGTGCAGATCCATCAGGAGCTCGAGGAATCCTCCCTCTCGTGCGGCGCCAACTGGTTCCAGACCTTCCGGCGGGTGACCCTGCCGCTGCTCAAGCCCGGCGTCATCGCCGGCTGGATCCTGCTGTTCATCGCCTTCTCGCGCGAGCTCAGCGCTTCGATCCTGCTCTACTCGCCGGGCAACGAGGTCCTCTCGGTCGTGCTCTACGACCTGCAGCAGAACGGCCAGTTCCGGGAGATCTCGGCGCTGGCCTTCATCCAGATCGCGGCGTCGATCGTGCTGGTCCTGGTCGCCAAGTGGATCAGTCGCCTCGACCGGACACCCGAGGGATGAGGAGGCGGCCATGACCGAAGGCGGCTCCGAGGGTCTGGTGGTGCAGCGCCTGGTCAAGCGCTTCGGCGCGGTCACGGCGGTCGACGACGTGTCGTTCCGCGTGGCGTCCGGCGAGTTCATCTCGCTGCTCGGCCCGTCGGGCTGCGGCAAGACCACCACCCTGCGCTGCATCGCCGGCTTCGAGCGGGCCGACGGCGGCAGGATCAGCATCGACGGCGCGGCGGTGACCGATGCCGCGACCGGCCTGTTCGTGCCGCCCAACAAGCGCAATTTCGGCATGGTCTTCCAGTCCTATGCGATCTGGCCGCACATGACCGTGCTGGACAATGTCGGCTATCCGCTGCAGGTCCAGGGCAAGTATCCGCGCCGGGCGATCCGCGAGCAGGTGCTCGAGAAGCTGGCGACGGTCGGGCTCACCGGCCTGGAGCAGCGCTACCCGACGCAGCTCTCGGGCGGCCAGCAGCAGCGCGTCGCGGTGGCCCGCGCGCTGATCATGGAGCCCAAGGTGCTGCTGTTCGACGAGCCGCTCTCCAACCTCGACGCCAAGCTGCGCGAGCGCATGCGCTTCGAGCTGGTCGAGATCCAGGGCAAGCTCGGCATCCCCGCGGTCTACGTCACCCACGACCAGGCGGAAGCCATGGTGATGAGCAGCCGCGTCATCGTCATGGAGGGCGGTCGCATCGCCCAGGAGGGCGTGCCGGAGCACATCTACGCCCATCCGAAGAGCCGCTTCGTCGCCGATTTCATCGGCCTCAGCAACTTCGTGCGCGCCGAGCTCTGCGACCGCGGCGCCAACGGCACCTGGCTGGTGCAGAGCCCGCTCGGCCGGCACTGGTGCAGCGGCGAGGGCGCGCATCGCCCGGGCGAGGCCGTTTTGCTGGCGATCCGGCCGGAGCGCATCAGCCTCGCGAGCGAGCCGTTCGTGGAAGGTGCGAGCTTCGCGGCGGAGCTGCAGTCGCGCTACTTCCTGGGGCCCTATTCCGAGTATTTCCTGCGCGTCGGCGAGCAGGTGCTGCGGGCGCAGTCGAACGCGCCGCTGTCGGTCGCGATCGGCGAGCGGCTGTACGGCCGCATCCGGCCCGAGCACTGCCAGATCGTCGCCGGCGGCGCGGAGGCGGCCGAACCGGACGGCTGACGCGGCAGGCATGCCGGCGCGGCCCCAGACACCAACGCAGCTCGCGAGAGAGGAGATAAGCGATGCCATCAGCAGGAAGCGAGGAAGCCAAGAACTTCCGCTTGCTCGGCCACGACCCGTCGGCGGCGTTCGGCGGCGGCAGCCTGGTCGAGATCAACAAGGGACACGCCTATGTCGGCTCGGTCGGCGGCTCGTCGTTCACCGCGCCGGAGGGCTTCACCGCGCACGACGTGACCGACCCGAGAAAGCCGCGGAAAGTCTGGGAGTTCAAGGCGCCGCCCGGCATCCACATGCACAAGGTGCGGGTGGTCGACGGCGACCTGCTGTACGTCAATTCCGAGCGGCTCGGCGGCGACAAGGGCAAGGGCGACCACGTCCGCACCGGCTTCTACATCTTCGACATCAGCAGGCCCGCGGAGCCGCGCCAGGTCGGCTTCTACGACATGCCGGGCGACGGCCCGCACCGCTTCGGCGTCGACAACCAGCGCAAGCTGGCGCTGCTGCCCTGCAAGGCCGAGGGCTGGGACAACCGGGCGATCTGGACCCTCGACATCCGCGACCCGCTCAAGCCCGAGATCGTCAGCATCTGGGGCCTGCCCTGGCAGAAGGAGGGTTCCGATGCGGCCAGGTCGCGCAAGCAGGCCGAGCCCGAGCATGTCTGCATGCTGCACGGCCCGCCGGTGATCCGCGACAACCGCATGTTCTGCGCCTGGTGGGGCGGCGGCGTCTCGGTGATCGACTGCACCGACCTTTCGGACATGAAGCTGCTCGGCCACATCAACTGGTCGCCGCCGTTCATCGGCGGCAGCCACACCGCCTGGCCCTTGGGCGACCGGCCCTACCTGATCGTCACGGACGAGGCGCGCGCCCGCAAAAAATTCTGGGAAAGCCAGTTCATGTGGATCGTGGACATCCGCGACGAGACCAACCCGATCCCGATCTCGACCTTCATGCCCGAGCGCGAGAAGTACTACGACCGGCCGGGCCGCTTCGGCGCGCACAACATCCTGGAGTACCTGCCGGCCGAGGGCCCGTGGAAGGACCTCGTGTTCCTCACCTATTTCAACGCGGGATTGCGCGCGGTTGACGTCAGCGACGCGTTCCATCCCAAGGAGGTCGGCTACTACGTGCCGGCGCTGCCGGCCGGCCAGGAGGCCATCCAGTCGAACGACATCGGCACCGACGAGCACGGCCGCCTCTACCTGATCGACCGCTGGGGCGCGGGCATGCACATCCTGGAATATACCGGCTGAAGCTTCTTCCGTGCCGGCCGCCGGCGCTCGTCGGCGGCCGGCCCGGCCATGATGCTGGGGCGTGACCGATGCCTGCCACGCGTTCGACCGTTCGTCGGGCCATTGTGAGCTCGACGACCGGTCCTTATCATGAAGCAGCACGATTCATTCGGGTGCGACGATGGGCGATCGAGCGCTGACGCTGAAGGTCGAGGACGAAACCCTGACGCGCCTCGGAGCGCTCGCGCGCGCGAGGGGCCGCTCGTCGGCGCAGCTCGCCGAGGAAGCC
>DASUGG010000011.1:0-8956 GCA_036274135.1 Geminicoccaceae bacterium | reverse complement strand
CTCCGCCGAGAAGCAGTCGACCGGGTCGCGATCGCCGCACGAGCCCTGCGGGAAGGCCGCCACGATCCGTTCCCAATAGCGGCCGGCATTGGCCCGCCAGGCGCCGGCCGGATCGACCATGTGGGTCTGCACGTCGAAGATGAACTCGTCGCCGGAGAGGGCGTCCTCGGCGGCCGCGGTCTCGAACTCCGCTTCCCTGGGGAGCACGAAGCGACCGCCGCCCTCGCCGCGCGCCGCGATCGCGTGGTCGAGGGTCAGCAGCGTCGTCGCGGCGCCGCACAGCGACTGCATGAAGGCGCGCCGCGCCATCCCGACCCGCTTGGCGTGCGCGCCGATCCGCGTCGCGGCCAGCGCGTTCGCCCTCGCCACCAGATCGGTCACTGGCACCGGCCGAAACTCGCCGTTGGAGGTCGCATCGATCTTGATCGGCAATCGGCCTCGCGGGATGTCCATGGTCATCGCGAACCTCCGATATCGGCCCCCGGGAGAAACTATCTCTCCGACCGCCGCGCGCAAGCCCAATCGGGCCGCGTAAGCGGGGCGCGAACCGACGACCGATGGCGGGTTGTTTACAAGCCAGTCCCGTTTCCATAGGGTCGGCGTCGCCAACAACCGTCGGCAGCCGCGCCCGCCGTCGGCGCCAAGACGATCGAGATGGCCGAGCACGCGAACGAGGAGATGGGGCTCTCGGTGATCCTCCCGGCCTACAACGAGGTCGAGAGCGTCGGGCCGTTGTACGAGGCGACGGTGCGCGCGGTCGAGCCGCTGGGCACCCCGTTCGAGATCATCTTCGTCGACGACGGCAGCAGCGACGGGACCTTCGCACGCTGCGCCGCCCTGGCTGCCGCCGACCCGCGCGTCCGCGTGATCAAGCTGCGCCGCAACTACGGCCAGACCGCGGCGATGGTGGCCGGCATCGACCAGGCGCGCGGCGCGATCCTGATCACGATGGACGCCGATCTGCAGAACGACCCGGCCGACATCCCGCTGCTGGTCGGGCGGATCGAGGCGGGCTACGATCTCGTGGTCGGCTGGCGCCATCAGCGGCAGGACCGCTTTCTGTCGCGCAAGTTCCCCTCGGTCGTGGCCAACTGGCTGATCGCCAGGGTCACCGGCGTCGACATCAAGGACAACGGCTGCTCGCTGAAGGCCTACCGCGCCGATCTGATCAAGAACGTGCCGCTCTATTCGGAGATGCATCGCTTCATTCCGGCGATGGCGTCGATGGCCGGCGCCCGCATCGACCAGATCAAGGTGCGTCATCACGCCCGGCGGTTCGGCACCTCCAAATACGGCCTGTCGCGCATCTACAAGGTCTTCTTCGACATGATCGCGATCAAGACCCTGCTGGTCTTCGTCAGGAAGCCCGGGACCTTCTTCATGGGCGCCGGCTGCTTCGCCGGCCTGCTCGCGCTGCTGTCCCTCGCCCTCGCCATGATCGACGCGTCCGACATGGCGCAGGACCCGACCGTGGTGATGATGGGCGTGTCGGCTCTGCTCGGCTCGCTGGCGCTGTTCCTGATCTTCGGCGGCATGGTCAGCTACCTGTTCTATCAGACGATCGTGCGCCGGCGGGAGCTGTCCGTGGTGATCGGCTCGCGCTGGCGCGGGCTCGCTTCGCACGAGGCCTGAGCGATGGCTGCGGTGCGCAGTCGCGCGAACCCGGTCGGCCTCGCCTTGCCGGCCGACGACGCGGCCAAGCCGGCGGCCGAGCCGGAAGCCGCCGTCGCCCTCTCGGTCGTGATCCCGGTCAACCGCGAGGAGCCGGATCTCGCCGCGACGCACCACGCCTACCTGGCGGCGATCCAGAGGATCGGCGGCTCTTACGAGCTCATCTATGTGCTGGACGGACACTATCCGAACACGCTCGCCACGCTCAGGGCGCTGAAGGAGTCGGACCCGCTGCTGATCGTGCTCGTGCTGGGCGGCGAGATCGGCGAGGCGGCGGCGCTCGCCGCCGGGTTCGCGCACGCGCGCGGCGAGACCATCCTGACCCTGCCGGCGCATCTCCAGGTGGATGCGGACGACATCCCGCGCGTCGTCGGCGCCCTGGACCATTGCCAGATGGCGATCGGGCGGCGCTCGGCGGTCAACAGCGGTCTCGGCCAGCGCCTCCTCGCGGGCATGTTTCACCGCGTCCTGCGCCTCCTGTTCGGGCACTCGCTGAGCGATCTGGTCTGCCGCGTGCGCGCCTGCCGCCGGGGCGTGCTCGACGAGATCGGGGTCTACGGCTTCCAGCACCACTTCGTGCCCCTGCTGGCGCAGCAGCAGGGCTTCGCCGTGCACGAGGTCGACGTCAGGCCGGGGCCGGCGAGCGTCGCGGTGCGCCGCACGCCGCTCGTCTATCTCGGCATCCTGTTCGACATCCTCACCCTCTACGTCCTGCTGCGCTTCACGAAGAAGCCGCTGCGTTTCTTCGGCTCGATCGGCCTGCTCGTGCTGATCCCGGGGCTGCTGTTCACCGCGGCGCTGGCGATCGCGCGGCTGTTCTACGCCGTCCCGCTGGCCGACCGGCCGGCGCTGATTCTCGGCGTCCTGATGATCGTGCTGGGCATTCAGATCATCGCGCTGGGCCTGATCGGCGAGATCGTCATCTTCGCCTCGGGGCGGCGCATCAAGGACTATACGATTGACAAGGTCCTGTAGCCCCGCACCGCGGCGATGAGCCTGCTCGGCCATGCCAGCGCAGCGGGTCGGCAGCGGGCAGGGCCGGCCTGAATCCAGGCCGGGCAAGATCGAGCGGGCGGTAGAGCGCGCGACCGCGCAGGACCACGACCTGATCGTGGTCGGCGGCGGCATCTACGGCGTCGCCCTCGCCCTCGAGGCCGCGCGTCGCGGCCTGCGGCCCCTGCTGGTCGAGCGCGACGACTTCGGCGGCGCCACCAGCTGGGCGAATCTGCGCATCCTGCACGGCGGCCTGCGCTACCTGCAGAAGCTCGATCTCGTGCGCTTCTACGAGTCGGTCGGCGAGCGCAGCTGGTTCCTGCGCCATTTTCCCGACCTGGTGCGCCCCCTGCCCTGCCTGATGCCGCTGTACGGCCGCGGGCTGAAGCGGCCGAGCGTCTTCAGGGCCGCGCTCGCGCTCAACGACCTCCTGGCGTGGCGGCGCAATGCCGGCGTGGCCGACGCGGTCCGCCTGCCGCATGGCCGGCTCGCCAGCGAGGCCGAGACCACGGCGCTGTTCCCGGCGGTCGAGCGCCGGGGCCTGCAGGGCGGCGCGCTCTGGTACGACGCCGTCATGCTCAGCCCCGAGCGCCTCGCGATCGAGATGCTGCGCTGGGCGTGCGCCTGCGGCGCCAGCGCGCTGAACTACGTCGAGGCGCGCGAGTTGCTGCTCGACCGCGGCGGCGTGCTGGGCATCCTCGCGCACGACCGGATCGCCGGGCGGGAGCTGCGCCTGCGCGCGGCCACGGTGATCAACGCCGCCGGACCCTGGTCGCGCGATCTCGCCCGGCGCCTGCACTCCGATCTGCCGGCCCTGTTCCGGCCGGCGCTGGCGTTCAATCTGCTGCTGAACCGGCCGCCGCTCGCCGAGGTCGCCGTGGCGGTCGAGCCCGGCCGACCGGCGGCGCCGGTCTATTTCTGCCTGCCCTGGAAGGGGCTGCTGCTGGCCGGCACGAGCTACGCCGCCGTCACCGAAGACAGCCTCGAAGCCGCGCCGAGCGAGGCGCAGGTCGCGGCGTTCCTCGCCGACCTGCGGGCCGCCGTGCCCGGCCTCGACGCCGCGCCCGACGACGTGCTCCAGGTCTATGCCGGCCTGCTGCCGGCCGACGCCGCGGGCACGACCGATCTGGCCAACCGGCCCCTGATCCACGACCACGGCGCCGCCGGCGGCCCGAAGGGCCTGTTCAGCGTCAGCGGCGTCAAGTTCACGACGGCCCGGCGGGTGGCGGAGAAGACCCTGGCGCGAGCGTTCGGCCGCTCGCTGCCGCCCATGCGGCCGGAAGCGCGGCGCCCGGCGCCGGTGCGTGGCTTGTGCGGCAACAGCCTTATGGACGGCGCTTCGCCTCTCGATGGCCCGCTGGAGCCGACGCGCGCACGGCTTCGTGCGCTGGCCGAGCAGGAATCTGTCCTCTGTCTCGAGGACCTTCTGCTGCGTCGGATGGATTCGTCCCTGGCGGCGCGCGATGCTGGCGCCCGGGCGCGCCTTTGCGAGCTGCTCGGCTGGGCGGAGGAGAGCCCGTCGCCGGCCGGCGGCGCGGTTCAGCGGGTCGGGACCGGCGTCTCGCCGCGATAGTCGTAGAAGCCGCGCCTGGTCTTGCGGCCGAGCCAGCCCGCCTCGACGTACTTCACCAGCAGCGGACAAGGCCGGTACTTGCTGTCGGCGAGGCCCTCGTAGAGCACCTGCATCACCGCCAGGCAGGTGTCGAGGCCGATGAAGTCGGCGAGCTCCAGCGGTCCCATCGGATGGTTGGCGCCGAGCCTCATCGCGGTGTCGATCGACTCGACGTTGCCCACGCCCTCGTACAGCGTGTAGACCGCCTCGTTGATCATCGGCAGAAGGATGCGGTTGACGATGAACGCCGGGAAGTCCTCGGCGGTGACCGCGGTCTTGCCGAGCCTCTCCGTCACCTCCCGGATCGCGCGGAAGGTCTCCTCCTCCGTGGCGATGCCGCGGATCAGCTCGACCAGCTTCATCGCTGGCACCGGATTCATGAAGTGCATGCCGATGAAGCGCTGCGGCCGGTCGGTGCCGGCGGCGAGCCGCGTGATCGAGATCGAGGAGGTGTTGGTGGCGATCAGCGCATCGGCCGGGACGTGGCGGATC
Source organism: Geminicoccaceae bacterium (assembly GCA_036274135.1). GTDB lineage: Bacteria > Pseudomonadota > Alphaproteobacteria > Geminicoccales > Geminicoccaceae > DASUGG01. The sequence continues at coordinate 4,188 of DASUGG010000011.1, read as the reverse complement.
AATTCGGCCAGAATGGCGCGCTTGACCTCCTCGCGCTCGGTCGCCGCCTCGATCACCAGCTGGCAGTCGGCGAACATGCCGTAATCGCTGCCCGCGACGATGCGCGCCAGCGCCGCCTGCCGCTCCTCCTCGCTCAGCCCCCCCTTGCTGACCCGGCGCTCGAGATGGCTGCGGATGCGCTCCAGGGCGCTGTCCAGCTGGCCCCGGTCGATGTCCAGGAGGCGGACGTCGTAGCCGGCCAGCGCGGTGACCTCGACGATGCCGCCGCCCATCTGCCCGGCGCCGATCACGCCGATGCGGCGGATCTGCGGCACCGGTGGCGCGTCCTGCGACTCCGCGGGCATGGCTTGCATGGTGCCTCAGCTGGCCTTCTTCAAGGCTTCGGTCAGCGCCGGCACGGCGGTGAACAGGTCGGCGACCAGGCCGTAGTCGGCGACCTGAAAGATCGGCGCCTCCTCGTCCTTGTTGATGGCGACGATCACCTTGCTGTCCTTCATGCCGGCGAGATGCTGGATCGCGCCCGAGATGCCGACCGCGACGTAGAGATCGGGCGCGACGATCTTGCCGGTCTGCCCGACCTGATATTCGTTGGGCACATAGCCGGCGTCGACGGCGGCGCGCGAGGCGCCGACCGCGGCGCCGAGCACGTCGGCCAGCGCCTCGATGATGCGGAAGTTCTCGCTGCTGCCCATGCCGCGGCCGCCCGAGACCACGATGCGCGCCGAGGTGAGCTCCGGCCGCTCGCCGCCGCTCGCGTCGCGACCCGCGAACCGCGCCAGTCCGGTGGACGGTACCGGCTGCCGCCGCTCGAGCGCCGCACTGCCGCCCTCGCTCGGCGCCGCCTCGAAGGCCGTGACGCGCACCGTCATCACCTTGGTCGCATCGCTGGTCTGCACGGTGGCGAGCGCGTTGCCGGCATAGACGTAGCGCTTGAAGGTGTCGGGGCCCTCGACGGCGACGATGTCGGACAGCTGCGCGACGTCGAGCAGCGCCGCGAGACGCGGCATGACGTTCTTGCCGAAGGTCGTGGAGGCGGCGAGGATCGCGTCGTAGTCGGCCGCCATGGTCTGCAGCAGCGCCACCAGGTCCTCGGCCACCGGCTCGGCATAGGCGGCGTCATCGACGGCGATCACCCGGGCCACGCCCTGCACCTTGGTCGCCGCCGTGGCCGCCTGGTCGCCGCTCTCGCCCGCCACCAGGATGTCGACCTCGCCGCCCAGCGCCGCGGCGGCGCTGACCGCATGCAGGGTCGCGGGCGCCAGTTGCCGGTTGTCGTGCTCGGCCAGCACCAGAGCGCGCATCAGATCACCTTCGCTTCGCCACGGAGTTTGTCGATCAGCTCCTCGACGCTGGCCACCTTGACGCCGGCCTGGCGCTTGGCCGGCTCCTCGACCCGCAGGGTCCTGAGGCGCGGCGTGACGTCGACGCCGAGATCGTCCGGCGTCAGGTGGTCGATCGGCTTGCGCTTGGCCTTCATGATGTTGGGCAGGGAAGCGTAGCGCGGCTCGTTCAGCCGCAGATCGCAGGTCACCACCGCCGGCAGCTTGAGCACCACGCGCTCGAGCCCGGTATCGACCTCGCGCGTCACCTCGAGCTGGTCGCCCTTGAACTCGAGCTTGGACGCGAAGGTGCCCTGCGGCCAGCCGAGCAGCGCCGCCAGCATCTGCCCGGTCTGGTTGGCGTCGTCGTCGATCGCCTGCTTGCCCAAGATCACGAGGCCCGGCTGCTCGCGCAGGGCCACGGCGCGCAACAGCTTCGCCACCGCGAGCGGCTGCAGCTCGACGTCGGTCTCGACGTGGATCCCCCGGTCGGCGCCCATCGCGAGCGCCGTGCGCAGGGTCTCCTGACACTTCGCCTCGCCCAGCGACACCGCGACGACCTCGGTCGCCTTGCCGGATTCCTTGAGGCGAATCGCCTCTTCGTTGGCGATCTCGTCGAACGGGTTCATCGACATCTTCACGTTCGCCGTGTCGACGCCGGTTCCGTCGGCCTTGACACGGATCTTGACGTTGAAGTCGACGACGCGCTTGACCGCGACGAGGACCTTCATCGCTCGCTGGCTCCCTTCAATCCCTGCGCGGCAGGCTTATGGCGACGCCTTTCCGGGCGCTGGGGGGCGGCTTTTTGCGTCGCACAAGGACTACGGCTGCGATCCTTCTTTGTCAATTCGATGACGGGAAGGCACGCTTGCCCGGCGAGTCGCCGTCAGCGATGCGCGCCGGGCAGCCAGAGCACGTCGGCGGCGCCGCCGTCGTTCAGGTAGCGGGCGAGCACGAACAGGTGGTCCGACAGCCGGTTGAGATAGTGGATCGCGCTCCGGTTGACCGGTTGCTCTGCCGCGAGGCGCGTCGTCAGGCGCTCCGCCCGGCGCACCACCGTGCGCGCCAGATGCAGATGCGCCGATGCCGGGGTGCCGCCGGGCAGCACGAACGAGTTGAGGGGCTTCAGGCTCGCGTTGAGCGCGTCGATCTCCTGCTCCAGGCGCTCGACCTGGGACGGCTGGACCCGCAGCCCGTCGGCCGGATCGGCGCCGGGCCGGCAGAGATCGGCGCCGAGATCGAACAGGTCGTTCTGGATGCGCGCGAGCGTCGCCTCGGCGGCGGCGCCGGCATGCAGACGCGCCACGCCGATCGCGGCGTTGGCCTCGTCGACGGTGCCGTAGGCGGCCACCCGCAGGTCGTGCTTGGCGACGCGCGCGCCGTCACCCAGCGACGTCTGTCCGCCGTCGCCGCCGCGCGTATAGATCTTGGTCAGCCGCACCACCTCGGTTCTCCGGCTCCGATCGCCGTGCCGCTCACCCGGCGCTGATCAGCACGATCAGCAGAAGCAGGACGGCCACCGCCTGCAGGGCCACGCGGGCCCGCATCAGCTTGTTGCCGTACTTGGCATTGAACTCGCCGCCGAGGAAGAAGCCTACGAGCCCGACGACGAGCACGGCCAGCGTGGCGCACATCGCGAGCAGAAGAAGAATGATGAGAATGGTCATGAGCCTCGCCAGCAGGCGCTGCGGCCCCGGCCGCGGCAAGCCCCGTCGGCGCCGGAGCGGAACTTGCATATAGGCGCGGTCGCGGCGATTGCCTAGCGGAGGATTGCAGCTGGCGCCGACGGCAGCGGTCGCGGAACGCGCAACCGGTCGGCGCCGGCGGCGTTACCGATCCGCGGCCCGGCGTCGGGCTCGCTTTGGCCCGGAGGCTTGCCTATCATCATCGATACCGGTGGCCGTCAACCAGGGAGGAGAGAGGCGTTGAACCGGATTCATCTCGATGGCAGGCGTGCGGTGGTCACGGGCGGCGCCCAGGGTATCGGCCGCGCGATCGCCGAGCGCCTGCTGGCATCGGGGGCGGCAGTGGCGCTGTGGGACCGCGACCGGCACCTGGCCGAGGCGACGCGGGGCGAGCTGGCGCGGCAGGGCGAGGTCCTGGCCATCGCCATCGACGTCACCGATCTCGCCGCGGTCGAGGCCGCGAGCCGCGAGACCACGCAGGCGCTCGGCGGCATCGACATCCTGGTCAACAATGCGGGCATCGCCGGCCCGAACCATCCGCTCTGGGAATACCCGCCGGACGCCTGGCGCGACGTGATCGAGCTCGACCTGAACGCGGTGTTCTACTGCTGCCGTGCGGTCGTGCCGCAGATGATCGAGCGCGGCTACGGCCGGATCTGCAACGTCGCCTCGATCGCGGGCAAGGAGGGCAATCCGAGCGCCAGCGCCTATGCCGCGGCCAAGGCCGGCGTGATCGCGCTGACCAAGGCGCTGGGCAAGGAGCTGGCGAGCCGCGACATCGCGGTGAACTGCATCACGCCGGCCGCCGCCAGGACCCGGATCTTCGAGCAGATCACGCCGGAGTTCGTCGAGTTCATGCTCTCGAAGATTCCGCGCGGCCGCTTCGTCAAGGTCGAGGAGATCGCCGCCATGGTGGCCTGGCTGGTCTCGGAGGAGAACTCGTTCACCACCGGGGCGGTGTTCGACCTGTCGGGCGGGCGCGCCACCTATTGACGGCGTGGCCGCACCCGCCGCTGCGGCGATCGAGGCTCGGTCAAGCAGGGGCTTCGTGCTAGGATGAGCGTTCTGGAGCCGCTCCGAGCCGAACGTCAGGACCATGAGCGAGAAAGACCTGCCATCGCGACGTGATCAGGGCGACCCGGTCGAGGGCTTTCTCGAGCAGGTCGCCAGGATTCCGCCGCCGC
>DASUGG010000010.1:0-22058 GCA_036274135.1 Geminicoccaceae bacterium | reverse complement strand
CGACGATGGGCTTCGACCACGCAGGCATCGTCAACGCCATGATGCCGGGCGAGCCGCATCCCGGGGAAGATCACCGGATCGCGAACTACATCGCGTTGCTGGAGCAGGCCGAAGCCGCCGCCATGCGGGACGGCACGCTGTGAAAGCGATGCGGCGCTGATCGCTCGGCGATGATCCGCGGCTTGCGCGAGCGGATCGGAGCGCGATCTGGATGACGCGCTCGCCCCGACGAGCTCAGTAGACGTCCTGGCCGCCGTTGACCGGGATCTCGGCGCCCGTGACGTAGGACGCCTGGGCGCTGCACAGGTAGAAGATCACCGCCGCCACCTCGGCCGGCGAGCCCAGCCGGCGCAGCGGGATGCGCGAGACCAGCTGGTCGGTGCCGGGCGAGAGGATCGCGGTGTTGATCTCGCCGGGGCAGACGGCGTTGACCCGGATGCCCATCGGCGCGAGGTCGGCGGCGAGCTCGCGGGTCAGCGCCCACAGCGCCGCCTTCGACGTGCTGTAGGCGCTGCCGGCGAACGGATGGACGCGATGGCCGGCGATCGAGGTGATGTTGACGATCGAGCCCTCGCCCTCCTGCAGCCGTCTCGCCAGCGTGCGCGAGAAGAACACCGGCGCGAAGAAATTGATCGCGAACACCTCCTGCCAGAGCGCCAGCTCGCCGTCGAGGCTGCCGAGCCGCGCGCCGTCCGGCCCCTTGGGCGAGAAGCCGGCATTGTTGACCAGCGCGTTCAGCTTGGCGCCGCCGAGGATCTCGGACAGCTCGTCGATCGCGAGCTCGAGGTTCTCGACGCTTGCGAGATCGGCGGTGATGTGGCTGTGGCGGTCGTTGCGGCCGCATTGCGGCGGCACCTTGTCGCGCGAGCAGGTGATGGCCCGCCAGCCCTGCTCGACGAAATAGCGCGCCGTGGCGTGGCCGATGCCGCGGCTGGCGCCGGTGATGAACACGGTCGGGTGCTCGGACAGGTCTTCGGCCATTGGGGTGCCCTCCCGGCGCCAGATGCCACGTGGGTCCTGCATCGAAATGGGAAGGCGCGCGCCGCCGGGCAAGCCTCAGGGCGCCAGCCGCTCGATCCGCCAGCCGTCCGGCGTACGGGTGTAGCGCAGCCGGTCGTGCAGGCGGCTCTGGCGGCCGTGCCAGAACTCCACCACCGCCGGCACCAGCCGGTAGCCGCCCCAGAACGGCGGCCGCGGCACCGGGCCGGCGGCGAAGCGCTCCTCGTGCCGGCGCACCTCCGCCTCCAGCGCGGCGCGGTCAGGGATCACGCGGCTCTGCGCCGAAGACCAGGCGGCGATCTGGCTGCCCTTCGGCCGGCTCTCGAAATAGGCGTCCGCCTCGGCGGCCGCGACCTCCTCGATCGTGCCCTCGAAGCGCACCTGGCGCTGCAGCGGGCCCCACCAGAAGACCAGCGCCGCCCTTGGGTTGGCCAGCAGTTCGCGCGCCTTGCGGCTGTCGCGGTTGGTGAAGAAGGCGAGGCCGCGCGCATCGACGCCCTTCAGCAGCACCATACGCGCCGCCGGCTGGCCGGCCGCGTCGACCGTCGCCAGCGTCATCGCGTTGGGCTCGTGCAGCTCGGCGCGGCAGGCATCGTCGAACCAGCGCCGGAACTGCGCCAGCGGATCGGCGTGCGCCGCCGCCTCGGTCAGGCCCTCGGCCGCGTAGTCGCGCCGCATCGCGGCAAGGTTCGGATCCATCGTCCTCTCCCCATCAGCGCTGCGATGCATAGCAGACCGGCCCGGGCGAGGGCAGGGGGCGGCGAGGGTCATCGCTTATCGGCGGCCCAGGGACAGCGTGCGGCGAGCGCCGGCCCGGCGCTCGAGCGTAACCACGCCCGGCTGTCGATCGGCCCTCGGCTGCGACCCGATGGCGCGCAAATCCGCTTGCGCGCGCACGGCGCCTGGGCAAGGTTGGGGCCGCGTCCGCCGGCGGACGCGGCGCGCCGCCGGGCGCGCTCCGCCATCGGACATCTTCGGACGGACATCTTCGGATTTGGGGGAAGGAGCGATGCGACCCAATCGGCTGCGACAGATCTGGGCGGAAGGCGGCGCCGCCGTCAACGGCTGGATGCAGATTCCGCACGGCTTCGCCAGCGAGATCATGGCCGGCCAGGGCTGGGACAGCCTCACAGTCGACATGCAGCACGGGCCGGTCGGCTACGACAGCGCGCTCACCATGCTGCAGGCGATCTCGGCCGGCGGCGCGACGCCGCTCGCGCGCGTGCCCTGGAACGAGCCCGGCATCATCATGAAGATGCTCGATGCCGGCTGCTACGGCATCATCTGCCCGATGATCAACACCGCCGAGGAGGCCAGGCGCTTCGTCGGCGCCTGCCGCTACCCGCCCAAGGGCTACCGCAGCTTCGGCCCGACCCGGGTCACGCTCTACGCCGGCGCCGACTACGCCCCGAACGCCAACGACACGGTGATCGCGCTGGCGATGATCGAGACGGCGCAGGCGGTGCAGAACCTCGATGCGATCCTCGACACGCCGGGCCTGGATGGCGTCTATGTCGGCCCCGCCGACCTCAGCCAGAGCATCACCGGCAAGCCGCAGACCGACCTCACCGAGCCGCGCCTGATGGAGGTGCTCGAGCAGATCGTCGCCGGCTGCAAGAAGCGCAAGCAGATCGCCGGCATCCACGTCGCGAGCCCGGCCTACGGCGCCGCGATCATCAAGAAGGGCTATCAGTTCGTCACGATCCTGAGCGACGGCCGGCTGCTGGCGAACGCCTGCAAGCAGGCGCTCGACGAGATCCGCGGCGCAGCGCCGGCCGCCGCCGGCAAGGCGGAGGGCCCGTATTAGGGGCGCGGCCTCAGACCCAGCGGAACACGCAGACCACGAAGGCGAGGGCGATCGCGAGCGCGCCCCAGAGCGGCGTGCCGAGGAGCGCGAGCCAGAGGAGGAAGATGTAGGCGCTGCCCAGCAGCGAGATGAACAGGCGGTCGCCGCGCGTCGTGTCGAGGCCCAGGATGCCGCGGCGCGGCGCGCCTCCGGGCGAGGCCAGCTCCCAGATCGTCATGCCGACCAGGCACAGCGCGATGAAGCCGAAGAACGCCGCCGTCGGCCACGTCCACGCCATCCATGTCAGCCCCATCGGCGCCCTCCCTTGCACATGTCCTACACCCGGCCGAGCGCGAAGCCCTTGGCGATGTAGTTGCGCACGAACCAGATCACCACCGCGCCCGGCAGGATGGTCAGCGTGCCCGCAGCGGCGAGCAGGCCGAGCTCGTAGCCCGACGTGCTCGCCGTGCGCGTCATGGTCGCGGCGATCGGCTTCGCCGCCACCGCCGTCAGCGTCTTCGCCAGCAGCAGCTCGACCCACGAGAACATGAAGCAGAAGAACGCCGCGACGCCGATCCCGGCCGCGATCGTCGGCATGAAGATGCGCACGAAGAAGCGCGGGAAGGAGTAGCCGTCGACATAGGCGGTCTCGTCGAGCTCCTTCGGCACCGCCGACATGAAGCCCTCCAGGATCCACACCGCGAGCGGGATGTTGAACAGCGTGTGCGCCAGCGCCACCGCGATATGGGTGTCGAACAGGTTGATCGCCGAGTAGAGCTGGAAGATCGGCAGGGCGAACACCGCCGCCGGCGCCATGCGGTTGGTCAGCAGCCAGAAGAACAGGTGCTTGTCGCCGACGAAGCGGTAGCGCGAGAAGGCATACGCCGCCGGCAGCGCGGCGCCGACCGACAGCACGGTGTTGATCGTCACATAGGTGATCGAGTTGACGTAGCCCATGTACCACGTCGGATCGGTGAAGATCGTCATGTAGTTCGCGGTGGTGAACTGCCGCGGCCAGAGCGAGAACGTGCCGAGGATCTCGTTGGTGGTCTTGAACGACATGTTCACCAGCCAGTAGATCGGCAGCATCAGAAACAGGATGTACAGGGTTGGTACGAGCCAGCTCAGCCGTCTCATCGCTGCTCCTCGCGCGTCATCACGGCATAGAAGATCCAGCTGAACAGCAGGATGATCAGGAAGTAGATCAGCGACATCGCCGCCGCCGGGCCGAGGTCGAACTGGCCGAGCGCGGTCTTGACCAGGTCGATCGACAGCAGCGTCGTGGTGTTGCCGGGGCCGCCGCCGGTCAGCACGAACGGCTCGGTGTAGATGTTGAAGCTGTCCATGAAGCGCAGCAGGATCGCGATCATCAGCACCCGCTTCATCTTCGGCAGCTGGATGTAGCGGAAGATCGCCCAGCCCCTGGCGCCGTCGATCTTGGCCGCCTGGTAGTAGGCGTCCGGGATCGAGACCAGCCCGGCATAGGCCAGCAGCACCACCAGTGACGTCCAGTGCCAGACGTCCATGAGGATCACCGTGAACCAGGCCGAGGTCGGGTCGCGGGTGAAGTTGTAGTCGAAGCCCAGGGCGTTCAGCGAGTGGCCGAGCAGGCCGATCTGCGGCAGGGCGAAGATGTTCCAGATCGCGCCGACCACGTTCCACGGGATCAGGAGCGGCAGCGCCATCAGCACCAGGCAGACGGCCACCCACGGTCCCTTGCGCGGCATCGTCAGCGCGATCGCGACCCCGAGCGGCACCTGGATCAGGAGGATGGTGAAGGTGAAGAACAGCTGCCGGCCGAGCGCCGCGTGGAAGCGCGGCGAGTTCAGCACCTCCTCGAACCAGCGGATGCCGGACCAGAAGAAGGTGTTGGCGCCGAAGGTCTCCTGCACCGAGTAGTTGACCACCGTCATCAGCGGGATGACGGCGTTGAACGCCACCAGCAGCAGCACCGGCAGGACGAAGAACCAGGCCTTCTGATTGACGGTCTTGTCCATGCCCTACTCCACCACCCGGCCGTCGCGGTAGAGGCGCGTCCTCGCCGGATCGAAGCGCAGGTGTGCCGTGCCCTGCGGCACCTGTGCGCCCTCGTCGACCAGGATCTTGATGCTCAGATCGCCGAGCCGCGTGTCGACGATGCGGTAGCGCCCGGCGTCCATCACCCGCACCACCTCGACGGCGAGGCCGTGCTCGGCGAAGCTGATGAACTCGGGCCGCACGCCGATCTCGAGCCGGCCGCCACCATGGCGCAGCGCGGCGCCGTTGGCGGTCGCGATCCGGTGGCCGGCGATCGTCGGCTCGCCGTTCTCGAGCGCGCACGACAGGACGTTCATGCCCGGCGAGCCGATGAAATGGCCGACGAAGGTATGCCTTGGAAATTCGAACAGCTCGACCGGCGTGCCGATCTGCACGACCTCGCCGAGGTCCATGACCACGACCCGATCGGCGATCGTCAGCGCCTCGGTCTGGTCGTGGGTGACGTAGATCATGGTGCGCGGCAGCTCCTGGTGCAGCTCCTTGAGCTTCGAGCGCAGCACCCACTTCAGGTGCGGATCGATCACCGTCAGCGGCTCGTCGAACATGATGACGTTGACGTCGGAGCGGACCAGGCCGCGGCCGAGCGAGATCTTCTGCTTGCTGTCGGCGGTGAGCCCGGCGGCGCGGTTCTTCAGCGTCGCGGTCAGCTCCAGCAGCTCGGCGATCTGCCGCACCCGGACATCGACGTCGCGCTCGGCGACGCCGCGGTTGCGCAGCGGGAAGGCCAGATTGTCGTAGACCGTCATGGTGTCGTAGATCACCGGGAACTGGAACACCTGCGCGATCTGGCGCCGGTCGGGCGGCAGGTCGGTCACGTCCTCGCCGTCGAACAGCACGCGGCCCTGCGACGGCCGCACCAGCCCCGAGATGATGTTGAGCAGCGTGGTCTTGCCGCAGCCGGACGGTCCGAGCAGCGCGTAGGCGCCGCCGTCCTGCCATTCGACGTCGAGCTGCTTGAGCGCCCAGTCGTCATCCGCGGCCGGGTGCGCCAGGTAGCTGTGGCGCAGCTTCTCGAGTGTGATGGTCGCCATGCCCGCGCCTCAGCCGGCGACCCGCCGGCCGGCCGGATCGAAGAACAGCGCCCGGCCGACGTCGGCGTAGAGTTGCGCCTGCTCGCCGACCTCGAACGGATGGATGCCGTGCGACTGCGACACCCAGGTGCGGCCGGCGAGCTCGAAATGGATCACGCTCTCCGAGCCCGAGATCTCGGTGATCAGCACCTTGCCCCGGATCGGCACGGCCTGGCCGTCGCCCGGACGCGGCTCGATGTGGTGCGGCCGGATCCCGATCGTGTAAGGGCCATCCGGGACCGACGCCAGCCGGCCGCCGACATGCCATTCGAGCCCGCCCGGCATGACGATCCGCTCGCCGCGCTTGCTGATGTCGGCGGTGTTGATCGGCGGATCCGAGAACACCCGCGCCGCCAGCAGGCTCTCGGGCCGGCGGTAGATCTCGGAGGTCGGCCCGTACTGCACGACGCGGCCCTCGTGCATCAGGGCGGTATGGCCGCCGAGCAGCAGGGCCTCGACCGGCTCGGTGGTGGCGTAGACGACCGTGCAGTCGCGGTCGGCGAACAGCTTCGGAAGCTCATCGCGCAGCTCCTCGCGCAGCTTGTAGTCGAGGTTGGCGAGCGGCTCGTCGAGCAGCACCAGATCGGCGTCCTTGACCAGCGCCCGGGCGATCGCGGTGCGCTGCTGCTGGCCGCCGGACAGCTCGTGCGGCATGCGGCGCAGCATCGGCGTGATGCGCATCAGCTCGGCGACCCGGCCGACCCGCTCCTCGATCGCCCGCTTTTGCACCCCGGCGACCCGCAGCGGCGAGGCGATGTTGTCGTAGACGGTGAAGTTCGGGAAATTGATGAACTGCTGATACACCATCGAGACGTTGCGCTTCTGCACCGGCGCGTCCGTCACGTCGGCGCCGCGGAACCAGACCTCGCCCGAGGTCGGCTTGTCGATGCCGGCCATCAGCTTCATCAGCGTGGTCTTGCCCGACAGCGTCGTCCCCAGGAGGATGTTGAAGCCTTCCTCGGCGAGCACGAGATCGGTTCCGTAGATGAACGTCTCGGCGCCGACCCGCTTGATGATGTTCTTCAGCTCAAGAGCCATGGTCCGCTAGGGCATCGAGGTTGAAAGCATGGCGACGGCATGGGGCAGGACGCGCGCGCGGCGCGCCCTGCCCGTCGTGATGCCGCGGCAGCGGCGGCTCAGCTCTTCTGCCAGCGCTGGACCAGCTCGTCGTAGTTGATGGTCTCGCCCTGCGGCTTCTCGTTGTCGAGCTTGGCCGCCGGCCCGTCCGGCTTGCCGAGCCACTCCGAGGGATCGACCTCCGGGTTGAGCCGCGGGCCGCAGCCGCCGTAGACGTTGTCGCTCTCGTCGACGGCCTGCATCCGCGCCATGATGTCGTCCATTTCGCCCGCCAGACGGTCCATAGCTTCCTCCGGCGTGAAGGTGCCCGCGTTGACGTCACCGATCTGCTGCCACCACAGCTGCGCGAGCTTCGGATAGTCCGGCACGTTGATGCCGGTCGGAGTCCAGAGCACCCGATCCGGCGAGCGATAGAACTCGACCCAGCCGCCGAGCTTGGGCGCCCGCTCGGTGAACGATTCATGGTTGATCGTGCTGTCGCGGATGACCGTCAGGCCGACGTGGCTCTTGCGCACATCCACCGTTTTGGAGACGACGAACTGGGCGTAGAGCCAGGCCGCCTTGCGACGGTCGACCGGGGTCGACTCGAACAACGTCCAGGAGCCGGCATCCTGGTAACCGAGCTTCATGCCCTCTTTCCAGTATGGGCCATGGGGCGAGGGCGCCATGCGCCAGAGCACATTGCCCTCATCGTCGACGGTGTTGTTGCCCTCGCTTTTCGGCGCCACCATGTTAGCGGTGAACGCCGTGTACCAGAAGATCTGCTGCGCGACGTTGCCCTGGCTGAGCGCCGGCAAGGACTGATAGAAGTCGAGGTCGGCAGCGCCAGGCGGGGCATACTGCCGCAGCCACTCGTCCCACTTGCGGATGGCGTAGACCGAGGCCGGGGCGTTGGTGCCGCCGCCGCGTGAGACCGAGGCGCCCGCCGGATTGCAGGAGCCCTCTTCCATGCGGATACCCCACTCGTCGATCGGCCGGCCGTTCGGCAGGCCTGGCGAGGTCGACCCGGCCATGGACAGCCAGGCGTCGGTCATCCGCCAGCCGAGATCAGGCGCCCGCTTGCCGTAGTCCATGTGGCCATAGACCCGGACCCCGTCGATCTCCTTGACGTCGTTGGTGAAGAAGTCGGCGATGTCCTCGTAGGCCGACCAGTTGACCGGCACGCCGAGGTCGTAGCCGTACTTCTCCTTGAAGCGCTGCTTCAGGTCGTCGCGGTCGAACCAGTCCTTGCGGAACCAGTAGAGATTGGCGAACTGCTGGTCGGGCAGCTGCCAGATCTTGCCGTCCGGACCCGTGGTGAACGAAATGCCGATGAAGTCGTCGATGTCGAGGTTCGGGTTCGTGACGTCCTTGCCCTCGCCGGCCATCCAGTCGGTGAGGTTGACCGCGCTCTGCAGCCGCGAATGCGTGCCGATCAGATCGGAGTCGTTGATGTAGGCGTCGTAGAGGTTGCGGTTGGTCTGCATCTGGGTCTGCACGGCCTGGACGACCTCGCCTTCACCGAGCTCTTGGTGGTTCACCTTGATCCCGGTGATTTCTTCGAAGGCCTTCGTCAGGACCGTCGATTCGTAGTCGTGCGTCGGAAGCGGACCCTCCGACAGCACGTTGATCTCCATGCCGACGAACGGCTGGGCGGCCTGGATGAACCACTCCATCTCGGCGAGCTGCTCGTCGCGCGAGAGGGTCGAGGGCTGGAACTCCTCGTCCACCCAGCGCTCGGCGGCCGCCATGTCGGCGTGGCTCTGGCCGGCAAAGGCCAGCACCGCCATGGCGGCGGTGGCGGCCGTCAGTCTCCTTCGCATCACGATGCCTCCCATCTTGGTACGCTCCTGCTTGGTTGATTGGAGAGGGATTGAAAAGCCGCGCTATGTCGCACGGCCCTGTCCGTGTCAATCGGACGGGCCGGCGGGCGGCGCGCGCGCGATCGCGTCCGCGCCGGGTCGATCGTCTGCAGCTCGGTCATGCTCGTCTTCCTATCGGGGCGCGGGGTTGCCGCCATAGTAGACGGCGAGGCCGCGCATCTCCGCGGGCGTGAGCTGGGCTGCGATGGTGCGCATGCGGACGAACAGGTCGTTGTTGCGTTGCCGCGACGCGAACAGCTGGAGCTGCTGCTCGAGGTAGGGCGTCGACTGGCCGAGCAGCAGCGGCGTCTCCACCGGGCCGCCCAGGCTCAGGCCATGGCATGCCTCGCAGGGGGGCAGGCCGCGGGCCGGGTCGCCGATCGTGGCCATGCCGGCGGTGGCGGGACGCACGGCCGAATCGGCCGCCACGCGATCGATCGGCGGTCGCGAGGCGTAATAGGCGGCGGCGTCCGCCATCTGCTGCTCGTCGAGCTCCTGCGCCACGGGCGCCATGGTCTCGGCCTGGCCGCCCTGCCGGGCGCCCGCCTTGTAGTCCTGCAGCTGCTTGAAGATCGCCACGGCCGACTGGTGCGCGATGTTCGGAAAGCTCGGATCGATGCCGATGCCGTCCTCGCCGTGGCAGGCGGCGCAGACGTCCGTGGCGAGGCCGGCGCCGCGCTCGATGCTGGCGTTCGCGAGCAGAAGGCGCGTGCTGCCCGTCCATGCGACCTGCGATGCCGGGGCGGCCGAGACGGCGGCCGGCGCCGCGGGCCGCTCGACGTTGATCCCCAGCGCCCGGCAGATCGCCGCCAGCGGGTCGAAGCCCGGGCTCTTCGTCGCCGGCAGCAGCACGAAGCCGAGGCCGATGCTGACCAGCACGAAGCTGCCGATCGCGATGCTGGCCCAGAGCCGCCAGGGCCTGTCCAGCGCCGCCTGCTCGGCGGGAACGGCAGGGCGGTCCGATCCCATCTCAGCCCCCCCGGTCGACCTGATGGATCAGCGCGGGGGCGCCGTCCAGGAAGAAGAACTGCGCGATCGGATAGCCGTAAGCGACGACCATCAGGAACAGGACCAGCCAGTTCCACAACGCGAAGCCGTTCAGCGCCGACGGCAGCCGGCGCGGCGGATGCACCGCGAGCGCGTAGCGCATGCGCCGGTCGACCGGCGCCGGGCCGCCGTAGAGCATCGCGAGGTTCCACACGAACAGCAGCGCGCCGGCCAGCATGATCACGCCGCCGGCCGTCGAGACCAGCGTCCACGGTCCCCAATAGGCGATCACCGGGTTGGCGAAGTCGAAGGTCGCGACCCGCCGCGGCTGGCCGAGCAGGCCGAGGAGGTGCCAGGGCAGCGTCGTCACCAGGATGCCGACGAACCACAGCCAGAGCTGCAGCCGGATCGGCCGGACGTCGAGCGCCTGCCGGCCGGTCAGCTTCGGCCAGATCTCGTAGGCGATCGCGAAGTACATGATCACGACCGAGCCGCCGAAGATCAGGTGGAAATGCGCGGTGACCCACGAGGTGTTGTGGATCATGGCGTTCATGCCGTAGGACATGTTGATCAGGCCGCCGAAGCCGCCGAGGCCGAGCATGACGAAGGCGAAGCCGGCGGCGAGCACCATCGGCCGCTCCCAGGGCAGCCTGGCGATCCAGCCGAGCAGTCCGGTGCCGCCGCGCAGGCGGCCGGCGATCTCCAGCGAGGCGGCGATCGTGAAGATGGTCAGCAGGGTCGGCACCGAGACCAGCACGGTCAGCATCATCTGCAGGAACTTGAAACCCGTGCCGTGCTCGGGGTCCATGAACAGATGGTGCATGCCGACCGGCAGCGAGTAGAGCAGGAACAGGATGAAGCTGAGCCGCCCCATCGTGTCGCTGTAGAGCCGCCCGCCGGCGGCCTGCGGCAGCATGGTGTAGAAAGCGATGTAGGCGGGCAGCAGCCAGAAGTAGACGATGGCGTGCAGCGTCCAGGAGAAGAGCGTGCGCGCCAGGCCGACGTCGATCGTCTGCTTCCAGCCCAGGGCCGCGGGGATCACCTGGAACAGCAGCTCGACGCCGACGCCAGCCGTCGTCCACAGCCACAGGATCGCGGTCGCGACCGTGGCGAACATCGCGAGCGGCACCGGGCGGCCCGGATTGTCCCGCTTCCACGCGGTCATGGCCCAGATCATCAGGCCGACCCAGACCCACGAGCCGACCACGACGAGCAGAAGCCCGAGATAGTAGAAGGCGCTGCCCGTGAGCGGCGGATAGAACGTGTAGAGCACGGTCGCCCTGCCGAGAAGGACCGGCACGGTCGCCATGCCGATGCCGAGCACGGCGACGGCGAAGCCGAGCCAGGCGGCGCGCAGGCTCGGCAGCGGACGGTCGAGCGCGGTCGCGGCGACGAAATAGCCGAAGCCCATGGCGAACAGCGTCGGCAGCACGTAGGCCATCAACGTGCCGTGGCCGGTGACCGAGATGAAGTAGGCCTCCGGGCCCTCGCCGGGCGCCGTCCAGGGGCTGCGCGAGAGCATCTGGGCGGCGCCCATCACCGCGGCGAGAGCGAAGGCCGCGAAGGCGACCCACATATGCGCGATCACGAGCCGTTCAGTGCGGTACATCGCAGCTCACCCTGCCCTGCTCGTCGGGCTGCCACTGGTCTGGCGGCAGGACGCGCACGAGGCTCCACATCTCGCTATGGCCCAGGCCGCAATATTCGTGGCAGGGCATCAGGTGATCGCCGGGCTGCTGGAACACGGTGCGCACCTGCGCGACGTAGCCGGGCACGACCATCGTGTTGACGTTGGTGCCGGCGATGAGCAGGCCGTGGATCACGTCCGGGCTGGTGATCCGCAGGGTCACCGGCCGGCCCGCCGGCACCGCGAGGCAGCGCGGCACGAAGGCGAACTGGGTGGCGACCAGCCGCGCCACGATCGTGCCGTCCGTGCTCTCGATCGTGCCGAGATTGTCCTCGACGAACTCGCCCTCGAGATGCAGCGTCACCGGATCGATGGTCTCGACATTGCTCGGCGGGTGGAGCAGCAGCGAGGCGCTCGAGACGACGATGACGGCGACGATGAGCCCGGCGGCGCCAGCCACGACCGCGCCCCACCTGAGCTCGCTGCGAAGGATCTCGCGCTCGTCCATGGCCATGGCTCAGCCCACCGGTCCGCGCGGCAGGAACACGCCGAAATAGATCGCCAGCCAGCAGGCGAGCAGGATGGCGACGGCGATGCCGCAGAGCGCGAACGCGCCGCGCGGCACATCTTCGAGGACCCACTCGAGGTCCGCCTCCTTGACCGGATCGGACACGTCGCCCGCCTGCTGCGCCGCCGAGGGCTCGTCATGCACGGCCATCAGCTCGCTCCCCTCCTAGCGACCTCGCGCATCGGCGCGCGGCCGTCAAGCCGGGCACGAAGTCGCGCCCGGGTGGCGTCGCCGATGTGCAGCGCGAGCTTGGAGCGGCGCCACAGGATGTCGTCGTCGGTGACCGCCCACTCGTGCCGGCGCAGATAGTCGACCTCGGCGGCGTAGAGGCCGTCGCCGAGGTGCTCGCCGAGATCGTCGAGCGCGGCGGCGCCGTCCAGCAGGCGCTCGCTGCGGCTGCCGTAGGCGCGGGCGTAGCGGCGGGCGAGCGCCGGCGGCAGCCAGGGATGGCGCGCGATCAGCGCGGCGAGGAAGGCCTCGAAGTCGCCGCCCGGCATGTCGCCACCGGGCAGCGGCTGCGCGTGCGTCCAGGTCTGCGGCGCGAAGCCGAGGCGCGGCTGCAGCTTCGCCAGCGCGTGCTCGGCGAGCCGGCGATAGGTGGTGATCTTGCCGCCGTACACCGAGAGCAGCGGCGCGCCGCTGTCGTCGAGGTCGAAGGCGTAGTCGCGCGTCGCCGCCGAGACGTCGCCGCTGGCGTCGTCGTAGAGCGGCCGGACGCCGGCATAGGCGAAGCGGACCAGATCGGGCGTGACCGGCCGCTTGAGATAGCGGCTGGTCGCGGCGCAGAGATAGGCGATCTCGTCGTCGGTGACCGCGACCGCGGCCGGATCGCCGCGGTAGTCGCTGTCGGTGGTGCCGATCAGCGAGAAATCCTGCTCGTAGGGGATGACGAAGACGACGCGGCCGTCGGTGTGCTGCAGGATGTAGGGCGAGGCGTGGTCGTAGAGCTTCGGCACGACGATGTGCGCGCCCTTGACGAGGCGCACCTTCTTGAGGGCGGGGCGGCCGAGCTGCTCGGTGAGCAGGCGCGACACCCAGGGGCCTGAGGCGTTGACCAGGGCGCGCGCCTGGACGGCGCGGGCGGCGCCGTCGCGCGGCTGCAGGGTGACCTGCCAGTGCTGATCGGCGCGCCGCGCGGCGGCGCAGCGCGTGCGCGTGAGGACCTCGGCGCCGCGCTCGGCGGCATCCATCGCGTTCAGCACCACGAGGCGGGCGTCGTCCACCCAGCAGTCGGCGTAGGTGAAGCCGGTGCGGAACTGCTCCTTGAGCGGCGCGCCGAGCGGGTCGCGCGCGAGATCGATGCGGGCGGAGCCCGGCAGCTTCTCGCGCCCGCCGAGGTGATCGTAGAGGAACAGGCCGAGGCGGATCATCCAGGCCGGGCGCTGCTCGGGGCTGTGCGGCAGCACGAAGCGCAGCGGCCAGATGATGTGCGGCGCCAGGCGCAGCAGCACCTCGCGCTCGGCCAGGGCCTCGCGCACGAGGCGGAACTCGTAGTGCTCGAGGTAGCGCAGGCCGCCGTGGATCAGCTTGCTGCTGGCGGACGAGGTGTGCTGGGCGAGGTCGTCCTGCTCGCAGAGCAGCACTTTCAGGCCGCGCCCGGCGGCATCGCGCGCGATGCCGGCGCCGTTCACCCCGCCGCCGACCACCAGCAGATCGACCGGCTGATCGACCGCCACGCCCCCTCCCCGCGATCGGACGCCTGACCGCTCGCCGCGACGCCGATGCGCCAGAATTGGTCGCGAATCGGACGTGGAAAGCACGGTTATGCGTCGCTTTTGCGGCATTGCCACAGGCGGTTGATTTTCGCAATCGAAAACTATCGCGCCGGCGAAGATTTCAGATGCGAACGATCAGGCGGCCCGGCTGTCGCCCTCCGGGCCGGCGACGTGCACGGCGACGCCGGCCTCGCGCAGGCGCCGCGCGAGCGGCGGCGGCGGCGGCCGGTCGGTGAACAGGGCATGGATCTGGCGGATGTCGCCCAGGCGCACCATGGCGTTGCGGCCGAACTTGCTGTGGTCGGCGGTCAGGTAGACGCGGCGCGAGTTCTCGATGATCGCCTGCGCGGCGCGGACCTCGCGGTAGTCGAAGTCGAGCAGCGTGCCGTCGAGGTCGATGCCGCTGATGCCGATGATGCCGATGTCGACGCGGAACTGGCGGATCAGATCGAGGGTGGCCTCGCCGACCAGGCCGCGATCGCGCGAGCGCACCAGGCCGCCGGCGACGATGACGCGGAAGTCGGGCTTGCCGGCGAGGATGCTGGCGACGTTCAGGTTGTTGGTGACCACCGACAGGCCCTGGTGCTGCAGCAGCGCCTTGGCGACCTCCTCGGTGGTCGTGCCGATGTTGACGAACAGCGAGGCGTGGTCGGGCACGTGGCGCGCCGCGAGGCCGGCGATCCGCCGCTTCTCCTCGAGGCAGAGCACCTGGCGCGCCGGGTAGGCGAGGTTCTCGACCGAGGACGGCAGGCCGGCGCCGCCGTGGAAGCGCTGCAGCGTGCCGGCGGCGGAGAGCTCGTTGATGTCGCGCCGGATGGTCTGCGGCGTCACCGAGAACTGCTCGGCCAACGCATCGATCGGCGCGAAGCCCTGGCGTTGCACCAGCGCGACGATCGCGCGGCGCCGCTGCCCGCTCGAAGCCGCCTCCCCGTCCCGCACGCCGCGCCCTCCTTCAGGCCCCGCCCGCACGCCCGGCCACGCCCCGCCGCATCACGCCCGCCTCCCGGGCACGCCGCGCCCGTAGGCCGCCTCCGCTTTCACCGCAGGGGCGCCAAGCCGACGCCGCGGCGGACCCTCCGGGCGCCAGGCGGTGTCGATCGGCCAGGCATCTCGCCGCGCCCGGAACGCGCCTGGGCGCGCCGGAGCCGAAGCTCGGCGCGAGCCTACACGCGTCGCCGTTCGATGGCGAGCATGATGCGCCGCCGGTATTCGCATGCGAAAAGCGCCGCCCCGTCCGATCTCCGCCTTATGCCCGTGCGATTCCCGCCGCATGTCCGTGCGATCTCGACGCATCCGTGCGTCGCCTGTCGCATGTCCGCGCTCCGACGCGGCACCGGGTGGCTTGCCACAGGCCCGCATGCCGTCTGCGAACCCCCGGCCGGCAAGCAGGCGCTGGCGGACCGCCCTCCGGCGGCCCGCCGCGGCAACGGATCGTTAACCTTAGCGCGTTAGTAACCTGCGATGTGCGATGGTGGGAATCCGTGCGGCCGCCAAAAGGAGCGCGGCCGCAGGCCGCGCGGGCAGGGAATCGGGGACATTGGGGAGCGGAACGTGGAGAGGGGCGCTGCGGCGCCTGGGCGCGGATCGAGAAAGAGGGCAACGGGGCGGGCCAGGCGGGCCTGACCTCGGGGAGATGAAGTCGGGCCGGCGCGACGGAGCGCCAGAGAGACCGGGTGTCGGCGGCGCTGGACGCGCGTAGGGCAACTCGGGCCGAAGGGAAAGCGCCTCCGGCGGCCCGCAGCGGCAACGGCTCGTTAACCTTAGCGCGTTAGTAACCTGCGATGTGCGATCGTGGGAATCCGTGCGGCCGCCAAAAAGGAGCGCGGCCGCAGGCCGCGCGGGCAGGGGGCAGGGTGAAGTGCGAGAAAGTTGGAGTTGGTGGGCTGCCATGTTGTGGATCGGCGAGGCGCGAAGATGGCGATGGCGACGGCGACAGCGTCGACGGCTCTGAAAGAGGCGGTACCTAGTCGATGAGCAGATTCGGCAGGAATAAGGCGGTCTGCGGCACGTAGGTGACGATCTGCAGCGTGATGAACATCGCGAGGATGAACCACTTGTTGTAGTACATCACCTCGCCGATGCGGCAGCCGCTGATCGAGCAGGCGGTGAGCAGGACCGAGGCCACGGGCGGCGTCTGCTGGCCGATCGCGCCGTTCAGCGCCAGGATGACGCCGAAATGGATCGGGTCGTAGCCGATCGCCGTCACCAGCGGCAGCGTGAGCGGCACGGTCAGGACCAGCGCCGCCGAGCCGTGCAGGATCATGCCGAGGAGGATCAGCAGCATGTTGATGATGAACATCAGGACGTAGGGATCGTCCGAAAGCCCGGTCACGCGCGTCACGATCAACTCCGGGATCCCCTGGTTGGTGAGGAACCAGCCGAACGCGAACGACGTCGCGACCATCAGGAGAACGACGCTGGTGCGCTTGGTGGCGACGAGGAAGATCGTGGGCAGGTCGCGCACGGCGAAGCGGCGCGTCACCAGCAGGCCGATCAGCAGGGCGGCGAAGACCGCGACCGCGGCCGCCTCGGTCGGCGTGAAGATGCCGCCAAGAATGCCGCCGAGGATGATGACCGGCAGCGTGAGCCCCCAGCCGGCGCGGCGGAACGCGCGCGCGATCCGGCGGAGCTCGAACGGCCCTTCCGTGGGCCAGCCGTAGCGCAAGGCGAACAAGTAGCAGGTGAGCGCCAGCATGCCGCCGAGCAGGATCCCGGGCACGACGCCGGCGATGAACAGCTTCGCCACCGACGCCTCGGCGAGCGCGCCGTAGATGATCAGGGCGAGACTCGGCGGGATGATGATCGCGATCGAGGCGGAGGCCGAGGTGATCGCGGCGGCGAAGGCGCGCGGATAGCCGCGCTTCTCCATCTCCGGAATGATGATCGTGCCTTCGGCGGCGACGTCGGCGACCGCCGAGCCGGAGATTTCCGCGAACAGCATCGAGGCGCCGACATTGACCATCGCCAGCCCGCCGCGCACCGCGCCGACCAGGCTCGCCGCCAGCTCGATCAGGTCCTCGGCGATGCCGGACCGGTTCATGAGCTCGCCGGCGATCATGAACAGCGGCATGGCGATAAAGACGAAGTTCTCCATCCCGGCGAACATCTGCAAGGGGATGATCGTGTAGGGCACCGACGTGAAGGAGAGGAAGGCGACGGCGACCAGGCCGAGCGCCACCGCGACGGGAAAGCCGACGACGATGAAGAACACCAGCGCCGAGAACACCTGGAACATCATCAGTCGACCCCTCCGAACTGCGGCTTCTCGCGGCCGCGCACGACGTTCGCGATATTGTTGAGGCAGACGAGGACGGTGAAGGCGCCGCCGATCGGGATGGCGAGATGGAACACGCCGCGGGGCAGCGGCGCAGTCGCCAGCGCCATCCCCATGCCGACCTCGGCGACCTTCATGCCCTCGACCGCGACCAAGGCGAAGAAGGCGGCCGAGACGGCGTGCAGCGTGACGTCGAGCACTCTCTGTCCTGCGGGCGGCAGGCGGTCGAGGAGAAACACGACGGCGATGTGGATCCGGTCGTGAAAGCCGATGCCGCTGACCAGGAACATCACGACGGCGAGCAGGAGCGAGCACACCTCGTCCGTCCAGACGATCGAGCTGTTGAGGACGAAGCGGAAGAACACGCCCAGGATCATCGCGCCGGTGATGAAGAACGCGAGGATGATCGTCAGCAGCTCTGCGATGCGGACCAGGACACGGACGGCGCGATCATAGAAGTCGAAGAACGAGCCGATGAGGGAGGGCGGCCGGTCGAGGCGGGCTGCGTTCATGATGGCTCCTTGGCTTCTGGCGAACGGTCCGCGAACGGCGAAACGTAATGCAATCTGGCAGGAATCTATACGTCCCTCAAGGCCATCGAGAGGCCCGAGCCGTAGCGCGGCAAAGAATATTTGATTGGATTCAGCGCCTTACCAGGACCGCCTCTGCGCGCGGCGAATCCCGGACGACCAGCCTTGTCACAAATTGCATTATGATCGATAGTCGGCGTCGGTCTGCGTCGATGCCCACCGGAGCCATCAGGGATCAGCTGCCGTGCGGCACGGGACACATCTTCAGCTTGCCGAAACCGCGCCGGGCAGCCGGGCGACGCTTCATGCGGGGCTCGTGGAGCGACTGCGCGCGATGATCGTCGACGGCCGCTTGCAGCCGGGCGAGCGCGTGGCGGAGGTCGAGCTGTGTACGGCGTTCCGGGTCAGCCGGACGCCCTTGCGCGAGGCGCTCAAGGTCCTGGCCGCGGAAGGCCTTGTGGAGCTCCTGCCGAACCGCGGCGCGCGCGTCGTCCGCCTGACGACCGAAACTCTCGCCGCGTTGTTCGAGCTCATGAGCGTGCTCGAGGGCTTTGCCGGCGAGCTTGCGGCGCAGCGCATCACCGAGGCGGAGCTCGACATGATCCGCGCGTTGCACAAGCGCCTGCTGGCTGCCTACCGCGCGCGTGACCGACACGCCTATTTCCAGGTCAACCAGGCCATTCACGACGCGATCCTCGCCGCGGCGGCCAGCGAGCCGTTGCGCATCGTGCACCGCGGCGTCGCCGCCCAGATCCTGGCCTCACGCTACAAGGCCAACCTGTCGCCGCGCCGCTGGGCCGAGTCGATCGCCGAGCACGAGCTGATCCTGCGCCTGCTCGCGCTGCGCCGGCCCGTCGAGCTCAGCCATCTGCTGCGCGCGCACATCATGAACAAGCTCGAAGTGGTCCGGGAATCGCTTGCCGCAAGCGCAAGCGAGCCGGCGCTGCCACCGACCAGGAGGACGACCGGATGATCAAGCTCGCTCGCGCCGCAGCGGTCCTCGCGGCAATCGCAGCTCTTGCCAGCCCTGCCGCCGCGCAGACCATCATCAAGGCGGGCATCGAGGCGACTCAGGGCTCGCTCGTCTACGACATCATGACGTTCTTCGAGCAGGACCTGGAGCAGCGCCTGCCCGGCGAGGTCGATTTCGTCCTCTTTCCGGGCGGCACGCTCGGCAAGGACATCGACGTGATGAACGGGCTGAAGCTCGGCACGCACGAGATGAGCATCGCCTGCTCGCCCGTGCAGTCGCTCGAGCCGACGCTCGGCATCTTCGAGGCGCCATTCCTGATCACCGACCGGGAGACGGCCAAGAAGATCCTGCTCGGCCCCATCGGTGAGGAGCTCCTGGCCAATCTGGGCGAGAAGGGAATCATCGGCCTGGCGCTGACCGAGCTCGGCTTCCGCCAGATCACAAACAACGTGCGGCCGATCCGCACCGTCGAGGACCTGCAGGGCCTCAAGATCCGGATCCCGAACACGCCGTTCCGCAAGGTCACCTTCGAGGCGCTCGGCGCCAATCCGACGCCGATCGCGTTCGGCGAGACCTATGCCGCGCTGCGCCAGGGGGTCATCGACGGCCAGGAGAATCCGCTGCCCTCGATCTACGGGGCGAAGTTCCACGAGGTGCAGGACTATGTGACGATCGCGAACTACCTGTTCACGCCCTGCACCATCATGGCGAGCCCGATCTACTTCAACGCCTGGCCGGAGGAGGTGCGCGAGGCGGTCCAGGCGTCGGCGAAGGCGGCGGCGGAATACTCCTTCGAGCGCGGCGCCGAGCTGGATGCCGAATACATCGAGGAGATGAGGAAGACGTCCGAAGTCAACGAGATCGATATCGAGTCCTTCCGCGAGGCCGCCCGTCCGCTCTGGCAGCAGGTCGGCGAGCAGGTCGGTCCCGACCTGATGCAGCGCGTGGTCGAAGCGGCATCCGGCTAGTGCCCGGTGTCGATGAATGATTCTTACCGCAAGCGAGCCGTTGCACCCCTGGAGCTACCGATGAAGCGAGACCCCGCCTTCTTCAACGAGAAACGCCTGCGCGACATGATGCAGAAGAACAACGTCGACGCAGTGATCCTACGCGGCAACGAGAATTCGAAATATGTTTCCGAATTCTTCAATAATGGCGGGCAGCTGGCCTACCGCCCCTTCACGGTTTTTTACTTCCTTGATCCCGCGTTGCCCCCGGCCTTCATCGTGCCGGCGGTCGATCTTCACCTCGCCATGGACTCGACCTGGATCGAGGACGTGCGCGCCTATGCGATGGCCGAGTTCTTCACCGACCTGGATGTCCATTTCTATGCCGATTTCTTCGAGGCGGCGGCGGCCGTGCTGGCCGAGCGCAAGGTCAAGGGGATGGTGATCGGGACCGAGGGCGAGGCGCTGCCGGCCGGCTTCAAGGCCAGGATGGATGCGCTCCTCGAGGGCAACCGGCTGGTCGACATCGGGCCGGCGATGGAGGTCGTGCGCATGGTCAAGACGCCGGAGGAGATCCGGCGCCTGCGGCTTGCGACCGACATCACCGTGAAGGCGCATGCCGCCTTCCGCGCGGCGATCCGCATCGGCGCGACCGATCACGACCTGTTCCGCGCGGCGACCGGCGCGATGATCGAGAACGGCGCCGACGGCATCAAGTTCATCAACATCGGCTGCGGGCCGCAGACCTCCTATGCGGCGCATGCGCCGTTCCCCATCGGCCATGCGATCCGGCGCGGCGACTTCGTGAAGGTCGATATGGGCGCCTCCTGTCTCGGCTATGGCGGCGACTTCGTGCGCTCCTACTTCGTCGGCGAGGCGAGCGAGCGGCAGAGGGAGATCTGGCAGCGGCTCAACGAGGTGCAGGTGGAGCTCGGCCTGAGCCTCCGTCCCGGCGTGACCGGCGGCGAGATCTTCGACCGAGGCTACGAGAAGATCTCGCAGTACCTGCCCCGGTTCCCGCGCGAGTTCGTCGGCCACGGCATCGGGCTCGGCTCGCACGAGCAGCCCCGGATGAACCAGGTCAATCGCACGGTGTTGGAGCCGAACACGGTCTTCTGCATCGAGTACAGCTACTATCATGACGGTGTGCGTCACCACACCGAGGACACATTCCTGGTGACCGAGAACGACGTGGAATTCTGGACGGAAGGATGCCCGCGCGATCTGATCGTCCCGGCCTGACGTCCGGCCCGCACCCGACCCTCAACTGAGCCGGGGCTGTAGCGACACCCGAGATTGCCGCCCGGATCGCGGCGAGGATACCGGAGGCGCTCGCGTCTGCCTATCCGGCATACGCATCCAGCGTATCGAGCAGGCGGTACCAAGCGCCGACGGCGGGCAGGAACCAAGGGTTGCCGCGGTACAGGGGATGGCCGGGGAAGGCGCCCTCGAACGGGCAGGGGCGGGTCTGGCGGCCTAGGATCTTCAGGGCCACCTGATGGCCGAGATAGCCGGCCATCGCGACGCCGCTGCCGTTGCAGCCCATCGCGAAATGCAGGCCGCCCCGGTTGCCCATGTGGGGCAGGTGGTCGCCCATATGCGGCAGGTGGTCAAAAGTGAGCGCGATGTTGCCGCGCCAGCTGTGGGTCAGGCGTACGCCCTCGAGCTCCGGCCAGATGGCGACCATGCGCTGGTAGAGCCCGCGCGCGCTGATGCGCTCGTCAACGTCGGTGAGCTTCGCCCGGCCGCCGAACAGCACGCGCCGCCCGTCCGGCGACAGGCGGAAGTAGCTCAGTTTGCGGTTGCTGTCGACGAACATGCGGCCGCGCGGGCTGAGGCGTTCGGCGAGCCCCGGCGGCAGCTCCTCGGTCGCGATCATGTAGCTCTTCAGCGGGATGATGCGGCGGCGCAGCTCGGGTGTGAGCGGGCCGGTGTGGCCGTTGGTCGCGACGAGGACCTGGTCGGCCTGGATGTGGCCGCGGGCGGTTTCCAGCGCGAAACCCTGCGCGGCCGGTTGCAGCGAAAGAACCTCGGCATGGCCGCAGAGCGCGGCGCCGGCGCGCGCGGCGGCCTCGCGCAGGCTGCGGTGGTAGCGGGCGGGGTGCAGCCCGCCCGAGCGCTCGATGAGCACGCCGCCGACGTAGCGATCGGAGCCGATCTCCTGCTGCAGCGCGGCGCCCTCGACGACGCGCACGGCGTCGCCGGCCGCCTCGCCCAGGCTCTGCGCCTGCGCCCGCAGCTGGCGGAAATGCCGCGGGTTGCAGGCCACCAGCAGGCGACCGCAGCGGCGATAGGCGGCATCGAGACGCTCGCGCTCGAGCATGCCTTCGAGGTGCTCGAAGGAGGCCAGGAAGCCGTCGCGCAGGGCGGCGGCGCGCGCCTCGCCGTGGCGCCGGCAGAGATCCCGCCAGCCGAGCCGGACGGCGCCGCCGACCATGCCGCCGTTGCGCGTGCTGGCGCCGCCGCCGAGCGCGCCGGCCTCGAGCACCACCGTCCGCACGCCGGCGCGGGCGAGCTCGAGCGCCGCCGCGAGCCCGCAATAGCCGCTGCCGATCACCGCGACGTCAGCCCGCTCGGGTACGGGCACCCCACCACCGGGCTTGGGCGGCGCGTCGTGCCACCAGAAG
>DASUGG010000009.1:0-9157 GCA_036274135.1 Geminicoccaceae bacterium | reverse complement strand
GCTGCTGCGCGGCGTCACCTTCGGCACCATCCGGCGCTGACGCGATGGCCGACATCGAGCTGCGCAAGGTCACCAAGCGCTTCGACGAGCTGGTCGCCGTCGATGCCGTCGACCTCGACGTCGGCGCCGGCGAGGTGGTCTGCCTGCTGGGACCGTCGGGCTGCGGCAAGACCACCACCCTGCGCATGATCGCCGGGCTCGAGTTCGCGAGCGAAGGCGAGATCCGGCTGGCGGGTCGGCCCGTCGACCATCTGCCGGCGCGCGCCCGCAACGTCGCCATGGCCTTCCAGTTCTACGCGCTCTACCCCAACCTCTCGGTGCGCGACAACCTCGCCTATCCGCTGCATGCCGAGCGGGCGAGCAGCGCCGAGATCGAGCGACGCGTGCGCCAGGTCAGCGAGGTGCTGCAGCTCACCGACGTGCTCGAGCGGCTGCCGGGCCAGCTCGCCGAGGGCGAGAAGCAGCGCGTCGCGGTCGGCCGCTCGATCATCCGCAACGCCGTGTGCTTCCTGTTCGACGAGCCGCTCTCGCGCCTGGATGTGCAGCTGCGCGAGACCATGCGCGGCCAGATCAAGGAGGTCCTCGAAGGGCTGAACAAGGCCACCGTGATCGTCACCCACGACCAGCTCGAGGCGCTGACCATGGCCGATCGGATCGCGGTGATGCGCGCCGGCCGGATCGAGCAGATCGCCTCGCCGCACGAGATCTTCGCCAGGCCTGCGAACCTGTTCGTCGCGGGCTTCATCGGCACGCCGCAGATGAACCTGATCGAGGCCGTGGTCGAGGCGCGCACCGAGCATGCGGCGAGCCTCAGGGTCGCCAGCCAGCGGATCACGCTGCCGGTGACCGGAAATCAGGACAGCCTCTCCGTTGGCAGCACCGTCACCCTCGGCATCCGGCCGCGCGCCTTCGAGCTGGCCGATCGCGCCGAGGAGACGACCCTGGCGGCGACGGTCGACATCATCGAGCCGATGGGCGCGGAGACCCTTTTGCATCTGCTGGCCGACGGCAACGACCTGCGCGCCGTCGTCGACCGGCGCGTGCGGGTGCCGGTCGGCGCGCAAGTGCATGTGCGGCTGCGCCGCAGCCAGATGCACGCGTTCGACGCCAGCGGCGCGCGGCTGTCCATGCCGGCCCCGGAGCCGAGGGTTCCCGCATGAGCGCCGGGACGGCACGAACCATCGAATATGCGATCATCGCGCTGTGCCTCGCGTCGCTTGCGATGATCTTCCAGCCGTTCTCGCTGACCCTCTACGGGATCGGCGCCGGCCTCGTGGTGCTGGGCGCTCTGGCGTTCAACCTGATCCCGCACTGCCGGCCCGGCGTGCCGGTGGGCTGGCTGGTCAAAGTGGCGCTGATCATCCTGATCATCCTGCTGGTGGCGCTCGCGCTGGCGATCGCCACCACCTACCTCTACGCCTGGTACCTCGAGGTGTCGCGCTGAGCGGTCCGGCTACCCGGTCGGGATGGTGATCACCGGCAGCTGCGCGCCGCCGCTCTTCTCGACCAGGTTCAGCAGCAGCATCAGCACGCTGAACACGCGCTTGGCGTGGTAGTTGCGGTCGTCGATCCAGTACCAGGTTCCCCGGTACTCGACGGCGACGAACGGGTTGATAGGCTTGATGAGACGCGCTTGCACCGACAGGTCCGGCAGCAGCGGCGGCTCGACGGGGCTTGTCTCGGTCGCAAAGGTCCGCCCCTCGCCGACATCGCCCGGCGGTACCTGGATCTGCGCCGCGAGATTGGTCATGATCTCCAGCAGCGAGCGGGTGTAGATCCTGATCTCGTCGGGCTCGCCGGTACCGAAGCCGAAGCGGATCGGAAAGTCGTCCCGGCTCGGGTCCAGGCCGAGCAGCTCGAGCAGGCGGGTGGTTTTGGCGTTGCGCGGCCGGCCGCTGCTGTCCTGGAGCAGCAGATAGGCGGTGCGCCGGCCCTGCTCGGATTCGAAGCGAAAGCCCAGCACGGCCTCGGCGCGGAGCTCCCCGAACAGCTGCAGGATTTCGATGAACCTGGGGTCGACCTGCGCGATCCGGGAGCCGCCCGGTGACCAGTTGTGCAGGCCGTTGATCGACTGCACGCCGAGGCCGAGCGTGAGCGCCGCCGGCCCGCCGGTCGCCAGCATCGCGAACAGCTCGCTCGGCGGGATCGGGGTCAGCATGAGCCGGGCGAAGTCGTCGCCCCGGATCGGGGTATAGGTCGCGGTCGGACGATCGCTGAACGTGCCGCCGATCCCGAAGCCGACGTCGTCGGAGAGATCGAAGGTGTCGCGGAAGAAGTCCGACCTCAGGTCGACCCTTCCCTCCAGCGTATAGCCTGCCACGAGCTGGCTGACGGTGACCAGGCTCAACGCGTCGGCGTAGCGCAGCTTGACGATGTTGAGCAGCGTCTCGCGCTTGGCGGCGTCGGCGAGTGCCGCCGCATAGTCGAGCCGGTCGCGGCTGACCGTCGCGGGGCCGATGCTGCTGCAGCCGACCAGACCCGGCAAGGCCAACCACAACGCCAGAACGGCACGACGGACCATCGGTTTCGACAGGGGCGCCTCTCTCGCTTCCAACAATTTCACAAGCCGGCTATTCCAAATGCCGGCGCGCATCCCGCCTTGCCGGCGTCGGCGGCGCCTTCCTCCTGGCGACGGCGCACCGTCGCCAGCTGCGACGGGCCTCGCGGCGCATCGTCATTGCCAAGACGCCCGGACCGTTCCTCCGGTACATGCTTAACCATATCTTCACTGTTGCCGTTAATATTAAATATTTGACAATCTATCTGGGTCGTTTGACCTTCGATGGATTGCTGATTTGTCCTGGCGATTGCGGATTTTGTTTTGCCTGGCGGCATCGCTGCTGGCCGCCGGGATCCCAGGGCAGGCGGGCGAGCCACCGCCGGGCGGCGATGGCGCGCCGCCGCTGGAGGTCGCCGCGCCCGCCGCGCCGCACGGCATGCTCGCCGAGGTGCTGAAGCAGGCGGCCGAGCAGCCGCTACATTTCGCGATGTCGGCCGGCCCGATCTGGCTGTCGCGCTGCCTGACGGCAGTGCCCTGGTACGGCTGGGCGATGGTCCCGGCGCTCGCCTATCGCGAATGGCGGCAATGGCCCTCGAAGCGCTGGTGGGACCCGGCGCTCGACGCGACGTTCCTCGTGCTGGGCGTGGTGGTCGCGACATGGTCGGGCGAGACCCTGCGCGCACCGCCGCTCGTGGCGCCGCCCCGACGCGGCTGGCGGGATGCCCTGATGCGCCTCGCGTCCCGCCTGCTCTGGACCAGACCGGTCGCGCCGATCCGCGAGGCTTCCCGGTCGATGTAGGCGGCGGCGGCCGCTCACCCGGCGGCTACGGCCGCCAGGTCGGTGCGCCGAAGGCGGTCCGCTCCGCCGAGGCGAACGCGTCGCGGACCATGATCCGCGTCCAGGCACCCATCGCCAGCGCGGCGGCCTCGCGCTCGGAGAACCAGCCGAGCTCCGCCACCTCGACGCCGTCCGGGCGCATCGCGCCGCCGCTGATCTCGGCGGCGAAGGCGATCACGCAGTACGACACGACGTCGCCGTTCGGATACGTGATCCGAAAATCCTGGCCGCCATAGACGCCCAGCACGCGCGACAGCGTCACCGACAGGCCGGTTTCCTCCCACATCTCGCGCACGGCGGCGTCGGCCGGGGTCTCGTCCGGCTCGATCGCGCCGCCTGGCGCGGCCCAGAGGTCCATGCCGGCGTCGCACGCCAGCAGCAGGCGGCGCCGCGCGTCCAGGACGAACACGGACGCGGCCGGCATGACCAGCAGGTCGTGGCCGACGCGCTGGCGCAGGCCGTGCAGATATTCGGACATGGGCATCGAGGCGCCTAACGCAGCTGGACGACGATCACGGTGCGATCGTCGGCGTAGCGCCCGGGAATGCTGCCCTTGACGCAGGGATAGCGGTCGATCTTCTCGGGGTCGATGCGCTCGACCTCCCGGAAGGATGCTTCCCAGGCATCGACCGCGGGCGCATCGGCCAGCTCGAAATAGCCGTCGGTGAACAGCTCGATCGTGTCGACGGCCGCAACATCGCGGTCGATCACGCGCACGAGATCCATCGGCACGTCGAACCCGTCGAGAACCGCGTAGCTCAGCGGGCTTCGCGTGTTGTTCTGAAACTGCCCCTGGCCGGTCATCACGCCGCCATCGAGCAACCGTTCGATGTCGTTCAACGGCACGCCGGGGAAACGCGCCCGGCAGGCCTCGAGACAGCGGGCGCGCAGAAGCGCGAGGCCGGCGTCATCGAGCCAGGGGCGCATCTCGGGATGCACCTGGCCCGCGCCGTGGAATGCGCAGACCCGGCCGATCCGGGCCCGGTCGTCCGGACCGCCGCCGGCAGCGGCCACCAGGCGATAAGCCTCCTGACGGAGGCTCGCGGTGATCTGGTCGAGCTCGTTCTCGTTCCGCCAGAGCTCGGTGCCGTTCAGCCGGAGCCCGCTGTCGCCCACCAGGATGAAACGCCAGGCGCCGTCGCGCTCGGCCGCGAGCGCCAGCGTCGCACCGAACCGCCGTGCCGGCTCGTCCCGGGCGATCGCGAGGATGCCGTGCCGGCGGTAGTCCTCGCGGATGGCCGCGGACGCGTGCGCGACGAGGCGGGCCGGGTCGACCTCGGCCTCGTCCGCGCCCAGCAGAAACGTCGCGCTCGCCCGCTGCACCGCGCGGCTCGCGAGCCTGCCCGCGAGCAGGCCGTCGTAGCGATGGCCGGTGCGGTCGGTGACGCCGTCGATCACGGCGTAGCCACGGCCGGGCAGAACGAGAAGCTGGTCCTCGTTGCCGGCGGCATCCGCAGGGGTCTTGGCTTCGGTGAACGCCTCGATACGCATGGCGGCAAGCTGCCTGAAGCGACCGCGCCACGACGGAGCATTGCGCGCGCGGATACGACTGTTAGAGTTCGTGACAACATCCGCAGGGCCGCGCAAGAGGGAGAGGCAGATGGACACCAAGCGAAGGTACGCGCTCGCCGGGCTGGCCGGCGCCGCGCTGCTGCTCGGTACGAGCGGGCTGGCGACCGCGCAGCAGAACCGGGTCAGCGTCTATACCGCGCACAAGGCGGAGATCGTCGAGCGGCTGATTCCCGAGTTCGAGAAGCTGACCGGTATCAAGGCCGACATCGTCAAGGCGGGCTCGGGCGACATCATCAACCGCGTCCGTGCCGAATCCGCGAATCCCCAGGCCGATGTCATCTGGTCCATCGGGGCGGAGCTGCTCGAGGCCAACAGCGATCTGCTCGAGCCCTACACCCCCAAGGACGCCGACCTGATCGACCCGGCCTTCCGGACGGATTCCGCCTGGATCCCCTATACCGGAATCCTGACCGTGCTGATGGTCAACACCGACAAGCTGCAGCCGGAGGACTACCCGAAGACCTGGCTCGACCTCGCCGACGAGCGCTTCGCGGGGCAGATCTCGTCGGCGCGCGCCGACAGCTCGGGCTCGGCCTACATCCAGCTCGCGACGGTGCTGCGGATCTACGGCGACGACGAGGCGGGCTGGGGCAAGTACGCCGACATCTTCAAGAACTTCGCGCTTTCGGAAAGCTCCGGCGCGGTGCCGCGGTTCGTCAACGACGGCGAGGCGACGGTCGGCATCACGCTCGAGGACAACGCCTACCTGTACGTCAAGGGTGGGGGCCCGGTCGCGATCGTCTACCCGGAGGACGGCACCTCGGCGCTCGCCGACGGCATGGCGCTGGTCAAGGGCGCGCCCGATCCCGAAGCCGGCAAGGCGTTCATCGACTGGGCCTTGTCGAAGGAGACGCAGGAGCTGGCCGTGCAGGAGCTGGGCCGGCGGCCGATCCGCACCGATGTGGCGCCGTTGGGCGATCTCAAGCCGATGAGCGAGATCAAGCTGATCGACTACGACATCAGCTGGGCGGCCGACAATCGCGACGCGTTCTTGCAGAAGTGGAACGAGCTGATGCTCAGCCGCTGAGCGTCCCGGGCGGCGCGGTGGCGCCGCCCGCCGCCTTCCGACCCCATCGGCAACCCTTCACGAAACCGGCGGCATGGCGCTCGTCGAACTCGACGGTATCACGAAGTCCTATGGCAGCGTTGTCGCGCTCGACAGGGTGAGCCTTACGATCGCCTCGGGCGAGTTCTTCACCCTGCTAGGCCCGTCGGGCTGCGGCAAGACCACCTTGCTGCGCACCGTTGCCGGCTTCCACCGCCAGGACCAGGGCTCGATCCGGGTCGGCGGCGAGGCCATCGACGACGTTCCGGCCTACCGACGCGACATCGGCATGGTCTTTCAGGACTATGCCGTGTTCCCGCACATGACGGTCGAGGGCAACGTCGCCTTCGGCCTCAAGAATCGCCGCTGCGGTCGAAGCGAGATCAAGCAGCGTGTCGCCCGGGCGTTGGAGCTGGTCCGCCTGTCGGCCCATGCCACCCGTATGCCGCACCAGCTCTCGGGCGGCCAACAGCAGCGCGTCGGCCTGGCCCGGGCGATGGTCATCAACCCCAAGATCCTGCTCATGGACGAGCCGCTCTCGAACCTCGACGCCAAGCTGCGGATCGAGCTCAGGGAGGACATCCGTGACCTCCAGCGCTCGCTCGGCACGACGACGATCTACGTCACCCACGACCAGGAGGAGGCGCTGGTCGTCTCCGACCGGATCTGCGTCATGCACGATGGCCAGGTGCACCAGATCGGCACGCCCTGGGAGATCTACAAGCGCCCTGCCACCTTGTTCGTCGCCGGCTTCGTCGGCGCGATGAACCTCCTGGACCCGCTGCCCGACGGCCTTGCCCGGCGGCTCGCGGCGCGCCCCGGCCGCCCGCCGCGGATCGTCGGGATCCGGCCCGAGGATGTCGTGCTGGAGACCGACGGTGCGGCTGGCGGCGACGCCTACCTGCTCGAGGGTACCGTCGCCAAGATCAGCTTCGCCGGCCGCGAGGCTCTCTATTTCGTCGACACCGCGCTCGGCATCCCGTTCCAGGTTCAGGTGCACCGGCCGACCCCGGCCCTGCTCGGGCGCACCGGCCAGCCCGTCCGCCTGCGGCTGCCCGACGCCCACCTCCTGCCTTACGACGAGGCCGGGCACGTCATCGCCGAGGCCGTGGGATGAGCCGCGCGCGTGCGGCCGGCGGCGGCGCTGCCGATGCCCTGGCGACGGTCGGCGTGCGGCGTGCGCGACCGACGGCCGACATCTGGATGTTCGTGTTGCTGACCGCGATCGCGGTCGTGGCGCTGTTGCTGATCTGGCCGCTTGCCGGGGTGCTCACCGCCAGCGTCACCGACAACCGGACGGGGGAGCTGACGCTTGCGAACTACCAGCAGGTTCTCGGGTTTCCCTACTATCTGAGGGGCCTGCGCAACAGCCTGATCGTCGGCTTCGGCGGCATGGCCGGGGCCATCCTGCTGGGCCTGCCGCTCGCCTATCTGACCACCCGATACCTGATCCGCGGCCGCGACCTGATCGCCACATTGGCCGTTCTCGCCCTGGTCTCGCCGCCCTTCATCGGCGCCTACGCCTGGATCATGATGCTCGGCCGCGCCGGGTGGCTGCGCGCGGGCTTCGAGGCGCTCGGCATCGAGCTGCCGTCGATCTACGGCCCGTTCGGCATCCTTCTGGTCTTCAGCCTGAAGTTCTACCCGTTCGTGTTCCTGCTGACCGCGGGCGCGCTCGGCGCGATCAACCGTTCGCTCGAGGAGGCGGCCGAGAGCCTGGGGGCCGGCGTCTGGCGGCGCTTCCTCACCGTCACCTTGCCGCTCGTCTTCCCGGCCGTGACCTCGGGCGCGCTGCTCGCCTTCGTGCTCTCGCTCGCCGATTTCGGCACGCCATCGATCGTCGGCGGCGACTTCCGCGTGCTCGCGACCATGGCCTACCAGCTGTTTGCGAGCGAGATGGGCGGCAATCCCGGCCTCGCCTCGACGGTCAGCATCATCCTGATCACGGTCTCGCTGACCGTGGTGGCGCTGCAGCGCTGGGCGGTGCGCCGCCGCCACGTCGCCGGCGCCCTGATCAGCCGGCCGGCGCGCCAACGATTGACCGGCGGCCGCTCGCTGCTGGCGCATCTCGTCTGCTACCTGATCGTGATCCTGAGCTCGCTGCCGTCGCTGGTGGTCATCTACACCTCGTTCCGCAAGACCAGCGGGCCGGTGTTCCAGCCGGGCTTCGGCCTCGAGAGCTACCGCCGCATCCTGTTCGAGGTGCCGGACGTCATCACCAACAGCTTCCTCTTCTCGCTCACCGCCGTGGCGCTGATCGTGGTGCTCGGCACGTTGATCGGCTATCTGCTGGCGCGTCGCGAGAACGTCCTGACCGGCGCCCTCGACGGCACCTTGATGATCCCCTACATCGTGCCCGGCGTCGTCCTCGGCCTGGGCTTCGTCGTGGCGTTCAACCGGCCGCCGCTGCTGCTCACCGGCACGGCGCTGATCATCATCCTGATCCTGTTCATCCGCCGGTTGCCCTACGCGGTGCGCTCGAGCACGGCGATCCTGCGCCAGATCAAGGGCAGCATCGAGGAGGCGGCGATCAGCCTCGGCGCGCCGCCCGGGCGCGCGTTCCTGCGCGTCACCCTGCCGCTGATGCTGCCCGGCGTCGTCGCGGGCGCGCTCCTGAGCTTCATCACCGCGATCAACGAGTTGTCCTCGACGCTGGTGCTCTATGTCGGGCGAACCATGACCATGCCGGTGCGAATCTACCTGTCGGTGCTGGATGGCGAGTTCGGCACCGCCGCGGCGCTCTCGACCATTCTTCTCGTCACGACCGGCATGGCCGTGTTCATCATCTTCCGCATCTCGGAGAACAAGGAGAGCGCCTTCGCCTAGCGACGGGCGACGGGCGACGGGCGACGGTACGATCGCCCGGACCCCGCTTGCGCGGAAAGCGACACCGACCGGCAGGGCCTATGCGTACCGATTGATAGCCGCAGGCCGACGTGGACTTGCGCAGCGCGCGATGTTCCGAGAGTATTCGGGACAAACCACAGCCTCCAGGCGAGACATGAGAAGCCCCGGCCCTGCGGACATCATCGCCTGCCACGACTGTGGCCTTCTGCACCAGGTGGCGGAGTTGCCGGACGGAGCGGCAGCTGCTTGCACGCGGTGTGGCGGCGTCCTGCGCCGCCGCCGGAGCAACAGCATCGAGCGCGCCCTGACCCTGACCCTGGCGGCGCTGATCCTGTTCGTTCTCGCCAACAGCTTC
>DASUGG010000008.1:0-4215 GCA_036274135.1 Geminicoccaceae bacterium | reverse complement strand
TTCGGGCTGTCGTTCGATCTGCAGACGCCCTGGTGGCATCTCGCCGAGGCGGCCGCGCTCGCCCGCGATTTCCCCGACACGCAGATCATCCTGAACCACACCGGCCTGCCATCGGATCGCAGCGAGGCGGGGCTGGCCGGCTGGCGCGAGGCGATGCGCAGGCTCGCGGCCGCGCCGAACGTCGCCTGCAAGATCTCGGGCCTCGGTCAGCCGGGCCGCCCCTGGCCAATCGAGGGCAACCGGCGGGTCGTGCTCGAAACCATCGACATCTTCGGCGTCGAGCGCTGCATGTTCGCGAGCAACTTTCCGGTCGACAGCCTGGTCGCCGACTTCGACACGATCTTCGACGGCTTCAAGACCATCGTGGCCGGTTTCGGCGCGAGCGAGCAGGCGGCGCTGTTCCACGACAACGCGCTCCGCTTCTATCGATTGGAGGACTGATGCCGGATGCATCGACGTCGACACGCGGCGCTCCGCAAGAGGAACTTCGGCCGGCGATGCGCGTTGCGAACCACGCCCGCGCGTGAAGCGGGGCACTTGTGACCTCCTGACCGGACAGCGGCCATGCCGACCGATGCCGATCCCGTCGCATATTGTGGTCTTCCTCCGCTGCCTGCGGAAATCTGGACCAAATGGAATCTCGATCCTGTCCTGATCACCGCCCTCGTGCTGGTGGGCTGCAGCTATGCATGGGGATGGTGGTCGTTGCGCGCGCGGGGCGACTTCATCCTCGAGCGTCGCGAGGCCGTGCTGTTCCTCGCGGGCTGGCTGATCGCGACGCTCGCCCTCGTCTCGCCGCTGTGCCGCCTGTCCGTGGCATTGTTCTCCGCCAGGGTCGGGCAGCATATGATCCTGACCCTGATCGCAGCGCCGCTCGTCGTACTGGGGCGGCCGGAGGCGGCGTTCCGCGCGCTGGCGACCAGGCTCGCGCCGCGCCTCGGCCGATCGTGCATCGCAAGGGCCCTGCGGCCGCCCGCCAACCCGCTGGTCGCCTGGACCGCATTCGCGGCCTTCCTCTGGTTCTGGCATGCTCCGACCCCCTATGCCGCGACGTTCAAGAGCGACATCGTCTACTGGACGATGCACCTGACCTTGTTCGGCAGCGCGCTTCTATTGTGGCGCTCGCTGCTGGCCGCCGGCGAGAAGGGTCAGGTCGTGGCCATTGCTTCGGGCTTCACGACATCGATCCACATGGGCCTGCTCGGCGCACTGCTCACCTTCGCGCCACGCCCCCTCTTCGCGCGACACGCCGCGACGACCTGGCCCTGGGGGCTGAGCCCGCTCGCCGATCAGCAGCTTGGCGGCCTGATCATGTGGGTGCCGGGGTGCAGCATCTTCGTCATCGCCGGTCTCATCGCCGGCGCCGCCCTGCTCCGCTCGCTCGACGAGCGACACGCGGCGCCGCCCATGACGGAAGCCTGATCGGCGAAGCTGCCGGGAGCGCCAGGCTTATCGCCGGCGACGGGTCAGCAGGCCATCGTAGAGCGGTGCCGGCAGCAGGCGGCCGAAGCCGGTCGCGAGCACCAGGGCTAGCGGAAAAGCGTATGCCTTGCGGCGCGCGCGGATGGCGCGCGCCATCCGGGCCGTGGCCGTCTCGAGATCCAGCTGGAAGCGCTTGCGCCTCTTCTCCGGCCTGGTGCGCACGAAGCCGGGCGACAGCACGGTGACGTCGACGCCGTGCGGCGCGAGATCGATGCGCAGGCTCTCCGTCATCGCCGTGAGCGCGGCCTTGGCCGCGCAGTAGGCGGCGGCGCCGGGCAGGCCGCGCCAGGCGGCGAGGCTGCTCGTCACCACGATGTGGCCCCGCCCGCGCGCCAGCATGCCGGGCAGCACCGCCTCGATGCAGTTGGCGACCCCGACGACGTTCAGCCGCAGGATCTCCTCAATCTCGGCGGCGCGAAAGCTCTCGACTTCCGTGCTCCGACCGCCGCCGGCATTGGCGATGAGCCGCTCGAGCGGCCCGAAGCGCGCCTCGGCCGCCGCGACCGCGGCGCCGACCTGCGCCGGGTCCGTGACGTCGCAGGGCAGCGCCAGGGCCTGGCCGCCGCCGGCCTCGATCTCGGCCGCCAGCGTATCCAGCAGGTTCTTGCGGCGTGCGACCAGCGCCAGGGGATCGTCCGACAGGCGCAGCGCCAGGCTGCGGCCGATCCCGGACGACGCGCCGGTCAGCAGCGTGACGGTCAACGGATCGGCGGCATGCGCCCTTTAGGCCGCGTCGCGGCGGTCGTCGGTCGGCTCGTCGAACATGGTGTCGGCGCGCTGGACCGACTTCTCCCAGGCGTCCATGTTGCGTTTGGCGTCCTTGTAGTAGGCGCTGCGCTTCACGCCCCAGACCAGCAGTTTGTGGACGGCGCGGCCGAGCGGCCGCATCGGCCGGTCGAAGTCGAACAGCAGCACCACCCGCTCCTCGTCGGTATCGTTGCGCACCTCGTGCTCATAGGTGTCGTCGAACGCCAGGCACTTGCCCTCCTCCCAGCTCAGCACCTGGTCGTCCACCCGCATGATGCAGCGCTCGCGCTGCGCGGGCACGATCAGGCCGAGATGCACGCGCACCACGCCCTTGGTGACGCCGCGATGCGGCCGGATGTGATAGCCGGGCGCCAGGATCGAGAACCAGGCGGTCTGCAGGCCGGGCACCGAGGCGAGCAGCCTGGCGGTCTCCGGGCAGCGCTTGCAGTTGGCTTCCGACGGCGTGCCGAAGCCCCAGAAGATGAAGGTCTTCCACCGGTCGTCGCGCGAGATCTTCTTCTGGTCCGGCGAGATCTCGTGGAAGGCCGGCAGGCTCGCGCGATCCTTCAGCACCTCCTCGAGCTCGGCCCGCACCTTGCGCCAGTTGTCCTCGAAGGGCTTCAGGAACGGGAACTGCGCGGCGTCGAACACCGGCTTGTCGCCGACCAGCGACTGGCGGCCCATGAACGCGCCCAGCCTGCGGATCGACCGCATTCCCAGCTTCTTGATGCGCTGACGCCGGAACTGCCGCAGCTGCTCGACACCGATCATGCCTGTGTCTCCTGAGCCCACCTTTCCGCCTGCGTCAACCGGCGGTGGTGCATGCCGGCGTGATCATGGCCAAAAGCCGGGAGCTAGGCAAGCCGCCATGCTGTGCCGCGAGGTCGCACCGGCCGTCCTCGGATTGCCTCGCAGTGCCGGCCTATTCTATGGTCTCTGAAGCGGCGTACGAGCACGAGGTGGGATCGAGGATGGTCGAGGGCGAGATCCGCAAGCATCGGCGCGGCGGCAAGAGCCGCGATGGCCGGCATCCCAAGGGCCGGCAGCTCGAGGATCGGGCGCTCGAGGAGGTGCGCGCCCTGCTCGTCGACCGGCCGCGCCGGCGCGATCTGCTGATCGAGCATCTGCACCTGATCCAGGACCGCTACGGCCATCTGTCGGCGGCGCATCTCGCCGCGCTCGCGCACGAGATGCGGCTCGCCCAGACCGAGCTCTACGAGGTCGCGACCTTCTACGCGCATTTCGACGTGGTCAAGGAGGGCGAGACGCCGCCGCCGGCGATCACGGTGCGCGTGTGCGACAGCCTGACCTGCGAGCTGATGGGCGCGCAGGCGCTGCTCGCGGCGCTCGGCGACCGGCTCGATCCGAGCGAGGTGCGCGTCGTGCGCGCGCCCTGCATGGGCCGCTGCGACGCAGCACCCGTCGCCGAGGTGGCGCACCGCGCGGTCGAGCACGCAACGCCCGACAAGGTGGCCGAGGTGGTCCGCCGGCGCGAGACGCACCCCGTGATCCCGGCTTATGCCGATTTCGACGCCTATCTCGCGGCCGGCGGCTACCGGCTGATCAGGGCCTGCCGCGCCGGCCAGCACAGCTTCGAGAGCATCGTCGCCACGCTCGGCGAGGCGGGCCTGCGCGGCCTCGGCGGCGCCGGCTTTCCGACCGGGCGCAAGTGGGAGTTCGTGCGCAGGGAGCCGAAGCCTCGCTACCTCGCGGTCAACGCCGACGAGGGCGAGCCCGGCACCTTCAAGGATCGCTGGTATCTCGAGCGCGATCCGCACCGCGTGCTCGAAGGCATGCTGGTCGCCGCTTGGGCGATCGAGGCCGAGGCCGCCTATATCTATCTGCGCGACGAATATCCGGAGGTGCGCGAAGTCCTTCTGCGCGAGATCCCCAAGCTCGAGGCCGCGACGCTGGCGCCGCCGGGCTTCATCCATCTTCGCCGCGGTGCGGGCGCCTATATCTGCGGCGAGGAGTCATCGATGCTCG
>DASUGG010000007.1:0-7831 GCA_036274135.1 Geminicoccaceae bacterium | reverse complement strand
CGAGCATGCGCTGGCGGCGCGGCAGTGGGCCACCGCCCGCGCCGCCCTCGAGCGGGCGCTGAAGAAAGACCCGACGGCGTCGGCCTACCGCATGCTGGCCGAGGTCGAGCAGGCCGAAGGCGACGGCGAGAAGGCGCGCCTCTGCCTGGCCAAGGCGGTCGAGGCGCCGCCCGACGCGGCCTGGCTGTGCCGCAGCACCGGCGAGGTGCGGGCGCGCTGGTCGGCGTTCGGCCCGGACGGCCGGTTCGACAGCCTGCACTGGGCCAAGCCGGCGCGGGTCGTGCCGAT
Organism: Geminicoccaceae bacterium; assembly: GCA_036274135.1. Lineage (GTDB taxonomy): Bacteria > Pseudomonadota > Alphaproteobacteria > Geminicoccales > Geminicoccaceae > DASUGG01. Next base: position 7,543 of record DASUGG010000007.1, on the reverse strand, counting down.
GCTCGGCGACGAGCGGGCCCTGGTGATCGCGCGGCCGGCGGCCGCACCGGAAGCGCCGCCGGCCGCGCCTGCGCCGGCCGCATCGCCCACGCCCGCGCCGCGCGGCCAGGTGGTCCGCGTCGAGCCCAAGGGATCGCGGCCGGAGCCCGGCAAGACCGCGCCCGACAAGGCCCAGACGGGCAAGGTTGACGCCGCCTGAAGCCGTCGCTAGCGTGCGCCGCCGTCCTGCTGCGGGCGGCACGTGCCGGAGTAGCTCAGCGGCAGAGCAACTGATTCGTAATCAGTAGGTCCGCGGTTCAAATCCGCGCTCCGGCACCATCTCCAAGACAGTTCCAGCGCCTCGAGGGGGCGCTCAGTTGTCCCGATCGGCCGGCGTGTCGGGCGAGGACTGGGCGTAGCGCATCATACGGGCGAAGCTCATCGAGATGTGCGCCCGGCGGATGTGGCCGACCGCCTCGAGATCGCCGGTCTCGGCGGCGGCGAGCACGTCCTCCATCTCGCGCCGGAAGATCGCGAACTCCTGCTCGAGATCGAGCCGCGGCATCATCTGCAGCCAGACCCGCGAGGTCTGGAAGTAGAGCCGCTCGCTGATCTCGCGCAGCGGCGCGTTGCCCGTCATCGCGGCGATCTCGGAGAAGAAGTCCATGTTCAGGCGCGCGAACGCGCGGTACTCCGGCTGCCTGGCGAGCGCGTCGCAGCGCGCGATCAGCGCCCGGATGCGGTCGAGGTCCTCCTTGGCGCGCGGGACCGGCGAGAGGCGGCCGATCAGCACGGCCAGCTCCATCCGCAGATGGAAGATGCGCGCGAGCTCGTCGAGCCGGACGCCGGTGACGATGTGGCCGACGCCGTGCCGGGCCTCGATCAGACCGTCGGCCTCGAGCCGGCCGAGCACGCGGCGGACCGGGGTGCGGCTGATCGCGAACTCCTCGGCCAGCTCCTCCTCCGAGAGCCGGCCGCCCGGCGGGTACTCGAACAGGCAGATGCGGTCGCGCAGCGTCCGGTAGAGGCGCTCGAAGCGCTCGCGCGACGGCGACGGGCGCGACCTCCTGCTGCGAACCAGCGGCTCGACGAGGTTCACGTGGCTTCCAGGACGGCCCTCAGGAACTGCTGCGTCCGCTCGTTCTCCGGCGCGCCGAAAAGCTTGTCCGGCGAGCCCTGCTCCGCGATCCGCCCGCCGTAGAAGAAGCAGACGCGGTCGGCGAACTCCTTGGCGAAGCCCATCTGGTGCGTGACCATCAGCATGGTGAGGTCGTGCGCCTCGCCGAGCCGGCGGATGACGCCCAGCACCTCGCCGACCAGCTCGGGGTCGAGCGCCGAGGTGACCTCGTCGAACAGCATGACCTTGGGGCGCATGGCCAGGGCGCGGGCGATCGCGACGCGCTGCTGCTGGCCGCCCGACAGCTGCGCCGGATAGTGGTCGAGCTTGTCGCCGAGGCCGACCATCGCGAGCAGCTCGCGGCCGCGCGCCTGCGCCTCGTCCCTGCTGAGGCCGAGCACGGTGACAGGCGCCTCCATGCAGTTCTTCAGCGCCGTCATGTGCGGGAACAGGTTGAAGTGCTGGAACACCATGCCGATCTTGCCGCGCATCCGCCGCAGATGCCGCTGGTCCGCCGGCACGAGCTGGCCGTTGCGCTGCATGCTGGTCAGCGGCTCGCCGTCCACCCAGATCACGCCGCCGTTGATCGGCTCCAGCGTCATGAGCATGCGCAGCACGGTGGTCTTGCCCGAGCCCGAAGGACCGATGATCGCGACCTTCTCGCCGGCGGCGATGTCGAGGTCGAGCTGGTCGAGCACCACCAGCGAGCCGTAGCTCTTGCTCACCTGCTCGAAGCGGACCATCGGCATGCCGGCCGGCGGGGCGGCTTCCTGCGATGCGCTGGCCATCAGTGGACGATCCGCCGGTTCAGCCAAGCTTCGACGATCCTGATCAGCGCCGCCGCGACCAGGCTGAAGATCAGGAAGATCGCGCCGACCATGGTGATCGGCTCGATGTAGCGGAAGGTGTCGGAGCCGATGATCTTGGCGGTCTGCATGAGCTCGAGCACGCCGATCGCGGACAGCAGCGGCGTGTCCTTGAACAGGGCGACCAGATAGTTGCCGAGCGCCGGCACGACCGGCGGGATGGCCTGCGGGATGATGACGTCGCGGAAGGTATGGTAGGGCGTCAGGTTGAGCGCGATCGACGCTTCCCACTGGCCGCGCTGGATGTTGGCGAGGCCGGCGCGGTACACCTCCGAGGCATAGGTGGCGTAGTGCACGCCGAGCGCCAGCACGCCCGCCGTCATGGCGCCCAGCACGACGCCGAATTCCGGAAAGACGAAGTAGATGAAGAAGATCTGGATGAGCAGCGGCGTCGAGCGGATGAACTCGATCAGGCCGACCAGCGGCACGCTCAGCCACGGCGGCCCGTACATGCGGCCGATCGCGAAGGCGAGGCCGAGCACCGCGGCGATCGCGAAGCCGAGGATCGTGGCTTCGAGCGTCACCAGCGAGGCGTGCAGGAGGAGCGGCAGGATCTCGCCGGCGAAGCTCCAGTCCCAGAACGTCACGACACCCTCCCGCGCGCGAGGCCGCGCGAGGCGAACCGCTCGACCGTCTGCATGGCGATCGTGATGAGCATGGCGATCGCCAGATAGAAGACCAGCACGATCGAGAAGATCTCGACCGTCCGGTAGGTGGTCGCGTTCATCTGCTGCGCCCGGAAGGCGAGGTCCGGAATGGTGATCAGCGAGACCAGCGCCGTCGCCTTGAGGAGCTCGATGAACAGGTTGCCCCAGGGCGGGATCATCGCCACCACGGCCTGCGGCAGGATGATCCGGCGCAGCGCCTGGGCGCGGCTCATGTTCAGCGCGACGCTAGCCTCCCACTGGCCGCGCGGCACGGCGCTGACGGCGCCGCGCACCACCTCGGCGCCATACGCGCCGACGTTCAGGCCAAGCGCCAGGATGGCGACCGTCAGCGGCTCCATGGTCAGGCCGAACAGCGGAAGAACGAAGAACAGCCAGAACAGCTGCACCAGGGCGGAGGTGCCGCGGAAGATCTCGATATAGGCGACGGCGAGCCAGCGCACGGGCGCCGGGCCGTACATCTTGGCGAGGCCGGCGACGCCGGCGCAGACGACGGCGAGGACGCAGCCGCCGATGGTAATCTCGATGGTGATCAGCGCGCCTTCGAGAAGGCCCGGCAGGAATTCGCGGAAGCCGGCGAAGCTGGCGACCACGAGACCGCCCGTGAAGGCGATGATCGCGGCGACGATCAACGAGCGCAGCGGCATCCGATCCTCCCTGCCGCCCGTGCAGGAACAGGGCGTCCCGCCTCGCCGGCGGGACGCCCGGCCGATGCTAGTCGCCGGCGCAGAGCTCGGCCGTGGTCTTGGTCGGCAGGAAGCCCTTGCCGAAGCCGAACGGCGTCACCAGGGCGATGTGCTCGTCGCTGCCGATGAACTTCTTCAGCTCGGCATTGAAGGCCTCGTAGAGGTCGGTGTCCTCCTTGCGGAAGCCGATGCCGCCGTGGCCGACGACCGACTGGCCGGCCACCGTGCCGAACGGCTCGGTCGACTCGACGCCGTCGTTCTTCGCCGCCATGTCGGCGATCGACAGCGCCGTCAGCGCGGCCGCGTCGGCCCGACCGGCCTGCACCGCCTTCACCAGGCTCGACTGGTCGGGCAGCACGACCAGCTGGTCCATCGGGATGCCTGCATCCTTGGCGTAGCCGCCCTCGACCGCGCCCGCCATGACGGCGAGCTTCAGCGCGCCGTCGTCGGCGATCGAGCTGTAGTCCTTGATCCCCTTGGGATTGCCCGCGGACACCAGGAACGCCTGGCCGATGCCGTAGGTCGGCTCGGAGAACTCGATCTGCTCGCAGCGCTTGGGCGTGATGAACATGCCGGCGGCGATGATGTCGAAGCGGCCGGCCTGCAGGCCCGGGATCAGCGAGCCGAACTCGGTCAGCACGCCGTCGACCTCGTCGATGCCGATCTTCTTCAGGACCGCCTTCACGACCTCGGGGGATTCGCCGGTGAGCTTGCCGTCCGGCGTGGCGAAGCCGTAGGGCGCCTCGTTGGCGAAGCCGACGCGGATGTAGCCATCGGCCCTGGCCTGCTCCAGCGTGCTCTGCGCCTGCGCCGCGCCGACCGTCGCCACGGTCGCGAGCCCGGCGAGCAGCCCGACGAGGCGGCGCCGCGACGTGCATGTGATCTGCATCTTCAGCCTCCCGTTTGCGGTTCCCGCGCGGCGCGCGGTCGCTCGTTTCGACATCCCCGCTGCAGCCTGCCAAATTCCGGCGCGGCGATCAATAGATGTGTACAACATCTGCCAAACGGGCTTGCCTTTTCGCCAGCCCTGTCCTGATATTCGCGACCGTTGTGCACAACCGCGCAACGTCCAGAGTCGATGAGGTGGCGGCGATGAGCAGGCGGGACGGCGGCGAGGCGCAAGCCGGCGCGCCGGGTCCGGCCGGGCTGTTCCCGCAGGAGGAATACGCGGCGCGGCTCGCCGCCGTACGCCGGGCGATGGCGGCCCGCGACGTCGCGCTCCTGCTGCTCTCCGCGCCGGAGAACATCTTCTACCTGACCGGGCTCGACCACTGGGGCTATTTCGCGCCGCACATCCTGGCCGTCCCGGCCGAGGGCGAGATGCTGCTGGTGACCCGCGCGATGGAGCGGGTGAGCGTCGCGCAGCGGGTGCGCAACGCGCGCTTCGAGGGGCATCGCGATGACGAGACCGCCGCCGACGGCCTCGGCCGCGCGCTCTCGGGGGACCGGTTCGCGGCGAGCCGGATCGGCATCGAGGCGTGGTCCGCCGGGCTGCCGCACGGCCTGGCGCAGGCCGTGCAGCAGCTTTTCCCCAACGCCCGCTGGGTCGATCTGTCGGGGCTGGTCGACGACCTGCGGCTGGTCAAGAGCCCGGCCGAGCAGGCCCGGCTGCGGCAGGCGGCGGCGGTGTCCGACGCGGGCGCGGCCGCGGCGATCGCCGCGATCGCCGCCGGCAACAGCGAGCGCCAGGTCGCGGCGGCATGCGAGCGGGCGATGATCGAGGCGGGCGGCACCTTCCCGGGCTTCGGCCCGTTCATCCGCTCGACGGCCCGGCTCGGCGAGGAGCACGGCACGTGGACCGACCACCGTGTGGCCGCCGGCGAGGCCGTCTTTCTCGAGCTCGCGGGCTGCGTCGCCCGCTACCACGCGCCGCTCGGCCGCCTCGTGCATGTCGGTGCGGCGACGGAGGGCGACCGGCTGATGGCGGCGGTCTGTCGCGAGGCGTTCGACGCCGTCCTGGAGGCTCTCCGCTGCGGCGTGACCTTCGGCGACGTCTACGCCGCCTGGCAGCGGGTCGTCGATCGCGCCGGGCTCGCGCATTACCGCCGGCATCACTGCGGCTATGCGGTCGGCATCGGCTTTCCGCCAAGCTGGACCGGCGGCAACAAGGTGACCGGCCTCGCGCCCGACAGCCCGCGCGAGCTGAAGCCGGGCATGGCCTTCCACGTCCTTTCCTGGCTGATGGGCACCGGCCGCGGCGACTTCTTCCTGTCGAACACGGTCCTGCTCGCGGCGGCTGGCCCCGAGGTCCTGACGCGCACGCCCGCGGACATCATCGTGCGTTGAGCATGGCCCGCTACTCCGCCCTCTCGATCGTCCGACATGCGCTGCGCGGCCATCGCGACTGGCCGCGCGCGTGGCGCGCCGCCGCGCCGAAGCCGGCCTACGACGTGATCGTCGTCGGCGCCGGCGGGCACGGCCTCGCCACCGCCTTCTACCTCGCCGAGAACCATGGGATTCGGAACGTTGCCGTGGTCGAGAAGGGCTATCTCGGCGGCGGCAATGTCGGGCGCAACACCACCATCGTGCGCTCCAACTACCTGCTCGACGGCAACACCCAGTTCTACGAGTTCTCGGTGAAGCTCTGGCAAGGGCTGTCCTTCGCGCTGAACTTCAACGTGATGTTCTCGCAGCGCGGCCAGCTGGTCCTGGCCCACTCCGCCGACCAGCTCGACCAGCTCACCTACCGCGCCAACATCATGCGGCTGAACGGCATCGACGCCGAGATCCTTGATCGCGACGGCGTGCGGCGCCTTTGCGGCTATCTCGACTTCTCGGAGGAGGCGCGCTTCCCGATCCATGGCGGGATTTTTCAGGGCCGGGCCGGCACCGCCCGGCATGACGCGGTCGCCTGGGGCTTTGCCCGTGCCGCCGACCGTCACGGCGTCGACATCATCGAGAACTGCGAGGTCACCGGTTTTCTCTGGCAGGGCGAGCGGGTCGCCGGCGTCGAGACCACGCGGGGTGCGATCGCGGCCGGCAAGGTCGGCCTCGCCGTGGCCGGGCACACCTCGCCGCTCGCCGCCAAGGCAGGGCTCGACGTGCCGATCGAGAGCCACGTGCTGCAGGCGTTCGTCAGCGAGCCGCTGAAGCCTCTGGTCCATCACGTCGTCTCGTATGGGGCGGACCATCTCTACATCAGCCAGTCGGACAAGGGCGGGCTCGTCTTCGGCGGCGGCCTCGACGGCTACAACTCCTATGCCCAGCGCGGCAATCTCGCGGTCGTGCGCGACGTCGCCGAGGCCGCGGTCGCGCTCATGCCGTGCATCTCGCGCATCCGCCTGCTGCGCCATTGGGGCGGCGTCATGGACATGACGCCCGATGCGAGCCCGATCATCTGTAAGACGCCGATCGAGGGCCTCTATCTCAACGGCGGCTGGTGCTACGGCGGCTTCAAGGCGACGCCCGCGTCGGGCTGGTGCTTCGCGCACACAATCGCCAACGACACCGAGCACCCGCTCAACCGCCCCTTTGCGCTCGACCGCTTCCGCACCGGCCGGACCATCGACGAGGCCGGCGTCGGTCCCTACGCGTGGCGGCAATAGGCCGATGCTACGCATCGCCTGCCCCTGCTGCGGCCCGCGCGACCACGAAGAGTTCCGCTATGGCGGCGACGCGTCGGTCGAGCGGCCCGCGCATGACGACGCCGATCCCGAGGCCTGGTATCGCTACGTCTACGTCCGCGCCAATCCGCGCGGGCCGCATCAGGAATACTGGCAGCACGTGATGGGCTGCCGCCAGTGGCTGGTGATCGAACGGGACACGGCGACGCACGCGATCGCGTCGGTGGTGCCGGCGCGCGCGGCCGGGCGGGGCTCGAAATCATGAGACTGGCGAAGGGCGGGCGGATCGACCGGGGCCGGCCGCTCGACTTTACGTTCGACGGGCGCCGCCTGCGCGGCTTTGCCGGCGACACCCTCGCTTCGGCCCTGCTCGCCAACGGCGTCATGCTGGTCGGTCGCAGCTTCAAGTATCACCGGCCGCGCGGCATCTATGGCGCCGGGCCGGAGGAGCCGAACGCGCTGGTGACGCTCGGCGAAGGCAGCCGGCGCACGCCCAACCTGCCGGCGACCACGGTCGAGCTTTTCGCCGGCGCGGTGGCCGAAAGCCAGAACCGCTGGCCGTCGCTCCGTTTCGACCTCCAGGCGGCAGCCTCGCTCCTTGCGCCGTTCCTGCCGGCCGGCTTCTACTACAAGACATTCATGGGGCCGACGCGGCGGTCCTGGATGC
>DASUGG010000006.1:0-6569 GCA_036274135.1 Geminicoccaceae bacterium | reverse complement strand
GAGCGGATGTCCGGCAACCCCACGACCGCGATGCGCTTCGGCCTCGTCGGCTATGGCGCGTTCGGCCGCCTGCACGCGCAGTCGATCGCCAAGGTCGCGGATGCCGCCCTGGTCGCGATCTGCGCCCGCGGCGACGAGGCGGCCGCGGCAGCGGCGGCGGATTTCCCGGGCGTCGCGGTCCACCGCGACTACCGCGCGCTGGTGCAGGATGCGGCGGTCGAGGTCGTCGACGTCGTGACCCCCAACCACACGCATGCGGAGATCGGCGTCGCGGCGCTCGAGGCCGGCAAGGATCTGCTGCTCGAGAAGCCGATGGCGACCACGGTCGAGGGCTGCGATGCGCTGATCACGGCGGCGAGGCGCAGCGGCCGGCTGATCAATGTCGGCCACGAGCTTCGCCTCTCAAGCCAGTGGGGCACGATCAAGCGGCTGATCGACGACGGCGCGATCGGCGCGCCGCGCTATGCCAATCTCAGCCTGTTCCGCCATCCCTACCGCCAGGGCGCCGGCGGCTGGCGCTACGCCGCCGACCGCGTCGGCTCGTGGATCCTCGAGGAGCCGGTGCACTTCTACGACCTGCTGATGTGGTACTTCGAGGCCGCCGGCGATCCCCGCTCGGTGCGCGCCGTCGGCAATGGCTGCGGCCGCGACGCCGCCAGCGGCCGCCCCGGCATGTACGACAATTTCACCTCGCTGCTGACCTTTTCCGACGGCCGCTACGCGACGATCACCCAGTCGCTCGCCGGCTTCGAGCATCACATGCTGCTCGAGATCACGGGCGAGCGCGGCGCGCTGCGCAGCCGGTGGTCGGGCGGCGACGCCCGCTCGCTGGCGCCGACCTTTGCGCTGACCCTGATGCGCGGCGGGGCGGCGCCGGAGACGCTCGAGCTGGGGCGCTCGGGCGAGGTGTTCGAGCTGGAGGAGCAGATCCGCCGTACGGTTGAGGCGTTTCGTGCGCGGTGTACACTGGTGTCCGGCGAGGTCGGCCGCAAGCCGATCGTGGTCTGTCTCGCGGCGGAGCGCTCGGCGCGCGAGTCGCAGGAGGTCACGCTCGGCTTCTGAGGCCGCCGGCCCGTGCGATCAGGGAGGAAAAGATGCAGAAGACTTGGCTCGTCGCAGCGCTGAGCGCCGTGGTCGGCGCGACGTTCCTGGCGCCTGGGCTGGCGCCCGGCGCCATGGCGCAGGAGAAGAAGCTCACCCTGCTGACCTGGAACCTGCCGATCTACGAGGAGAAGTTCCGCGGCTGGATCGCCGACTTCAAGGAGCTGCACCCCGATTTCGAGGTCGAGTGGCTCGACAAGAAGGGCACCGAGTGGGCGACCTTCTACCAGACCCAGCTGATCGCCGGCACCGCCCCCGACATCATCGACGTCCAGGGCATGCTCTGGGCCGAGTACGCCGCCGCCGACGGCCTCGTCGATCTCACGCCCTATCTCGACAAGGAGCCGGACGTCAGGGACCGGTTCAACAAGGAGGGCATGACGCTCTGGCAATACGACGGCAGGCAGTACATGCTGCCCTACTATTTCTCGAAGTCGCTGATGATCTACAACAAGAACCTGTTCGAGGCGGCCGGGCTGGATGGCCCGCCCGACAGCCTCGAGGCGATCCTCGAGGACGGCCGCAAGATCGCGGCCACCGACGAAGGCCGTTCGGGGTTCATCACCCTGAACTTCGACTGGCTGTACTGGCCGCTGTTCGCGATGAACGGCGTCGAGCTCTTGAACGAGGACATGACCGAGGCGGCGTTCAACACGCCCGAGATGCTGGACACGCTCACCAAGCTCGCCGAGGCGACCAGCGCGGGCGTGGTCAACAACATCGCCTGGACCGGGCGCTGGGTCGAGCCGAACAACGCGTTCGCGACCGGCGACATCGGCATGTATCAGGCGCACGGCGCGGCGTTGTTCTGGATCGCCGGCAATGCCGAGTGGGTGAACCAGGACACGCTCGGGGTGGCCGCGTGGCCGGGCGGCTGGGGCGTGCCGAACGCGCACGGCCTCGGCATCTCCGCCTCCACCAAGTACCCGGACGAGGCCTTCGATTTCCTCAAGATCGCCACCAGCGACAAGTGGCAGACCGTGATGGCCGACACCTTCACCATCCTGACCCTGAACGAGAAGGTCGACGAGGCGCTGATCGCCGGCCTGGACGATCCGCTCAAGGCGGAGACGCTCCGGCTGTCGCTCGCCAATATGGACAAGGCGACCGGCAACTGGGTGACGCCCAAAGACGCCGCGATCAAGGAGGCGTTCTGGCCGGAGATCCAGGCGGCGCTGCTCGGCCAGAAGAGCCCGCAGGAGGCGATCGACGCGGCCGAATCCAAGGTCAATCGCGCCCTGCGCCGACGGTAGGGGGACAGGGGAGGGCGCTTGCCCTCCGCCGATGGCGACCGAAGCACTCTCCGCCCGCGACGCCGCCCGGCCCAGGCGCCGGCTGTTCCGGCGCCAGCGGCACCGCGAGGCGGCGTTCGTCTGGTGCCTGCTGCTGCCGGCGCTCGCGATCTTCCTGCTCTACCGGCTGATCCCGCTGGGCTGGAATTTCCTGCTGTCGTTCCAGTTCTGGGAGCCGACCAAGCCCGCCGAATTCGCCGGCCTCTATCACTACGAGGAGATGTTCGTCTACGACGACGTGTTCTGGCAGGCGCTGGGCAACACCTTCGTCTACATGGCGATGGCGCCGATCTCGATCGTGGCCGCGCTGGTGCTGGCGCTGCTGGTCGACAGCCGGATCCGCGGGCGCGGCGTCTACCGCACGATCATCTTCCTCTCCTATCCGCTGATGGCGGTGGCAGTGGGGGTCATCTGGCGCTGGCTCTATGACGGCAAGGTCGGGCTGTTCAACTACATCCTGCGCTCGGCCGGCCTGATCGACGCGCCGATCGCCTTCCTGGAGACCTTCGCCACGGCGATGCCGGCGGTGATCGTCGCCGCGATCTGGCAGATCGTCGGCTTCTTCATGATCATCCTCCTGACCGGCCTGCAGAGCATTCCGCAACACCTCTACGAGGCCGCCTCGATCGACGGCGCCAGCCGCTTCCGCCAGTTCTGGCGGATCACCCTGCCGCTGCTGCGGCCTTCGCTCTTCCTATGTTTCGTGATCGGCATCATCGCCTCGTTCACGAGCTTCGATCTGATCTACGTGATGACCAACGGCGGCCCCGGCCACGCCACCGAGCTGCTGATCACGTACATCTACAAGGTGGCGTTCACGCTCACCCAGTTCGACTATGCCGGCGCCCTCACCGTCGTGATGTTCCTGCTGTTCCTGGGCGTCGCCCTGCTCGGCAACCTGCTCGCCGGTGGCGAGGCGGGCAAGGTCGACATCACCGAGTAGGGTCGATGCACCGCTATCCGCGCTGGCCGATCCACGCCGCCCTGATCCTCGTCAGCGTCGCGATGCTGCTGCCGTTCTACTGGGTGCTCAAGACCAGCCTGACCGGCGAGAACATCTTCGCCTACCCGCCTTCGCTGCTGCCGCAGGGCATCCAGCCGTTCTTCTATGTCGACGCCTGGTACGCGATCCCGTTCGCCCGCTTCTTCCTCAACAGCGTGCTCGTGGCGGCGATGGTGATCGTCGCCAACCTGATCTTCAACGCCGCCGCCGGCTATGCGCTGACCAAGCAGTTCCGCGGCAAGACCGCGATCCTGTTCGTGCTGCTGTCGTGCATGATGATCCCGTTCCAGGCGACGATCATCCCGGCCTATCTGATCACCGCCGAGCTCGGCCTGCTCAACAGCTATCTGGGCCTCGCGCTGCCCGCCTTCTCGCACATCATCTGCATCTTCATCTTCAAGGCCAATTTCGACGCCATCCCGCCGTCTTTGATCCAGGCGGCGCGGATCGACGGCGTGCCGGAATGGAAGATCCTGCTGCGCGTCATGCTGCCGCTCGCCAAGCCCGCGATCGCCACCAACGTGATCCTGTCGTTCATCTGGTCGTGGAACGATTTTCTGTGGCCTCTGATCATCATCCGCGACGTGCAGATGCAGACCATGCCGCTCGGCTTGAGCACCTTTCTGGCCTATTTCGAGGACACGACCGGCGCGCTCTACGCGTTCTGCGTCATGGTCCTGGTGCCGGGCCTGCTGATCTTCCTGCTGGCGCAGAACCAGTTCATCCAGGGCCTCACCTCGGGGGCGCGCAAGGGCTGATGCGCCCCTGGCTGGTCAACCGCGTCACGATCACCTTCGCTACGATCGCGCTCGTCGTGCTGCTCTGGAACCTGTACGTCGCGCAGCACGACGACGGCATCCTCGCCGGCACAGTGACAGGGCCGGACGGCTCGCCGGTGCCGGGCGCCAAGGTGGTGCTGTCGGAGCGCACCATCGTCAGCCTAGACCCGATCGCCGAGACGGTGACCGATGATCAGGGCAACTTTCGCTTCACAGGCCACGACCGCCATCGTGTGGTGCTGACCGCGAGCAAGCCCGGCGTGGGCCAGAGCCGCCGCCTCGAGGTGCGCCTCTATTTCCGCAATCAGAACCGCGAGCTTGCCGAACCTCTCCAGCTCGCGCCTTAACCTCGGCGAGCGGCCGGCAGCGCCCACAGCTTGTCAGCTGAGAGCACGCCGGCGACCGCGGTGGCCGCGGCTTCCAGCAGCTTCTCGCCCTTCTCGGCGGAGGCCGCCGTCGGATCGCCGATCGCGCCCGAGGGCGTGCGCTCCTCGAAGCGCATCGCGGCATGCACCGCTTGCGTCTGGCCGGCGATGCGGTCAGCCTCGACGTGCTTCGCGGCCTCGAACTTGCTCACGTCGACCAGCTCCGGGCGCAGCGCCATGACCATCGAGGTCTCCGCCTCGCAGGCATGCTGCACGCCGCTCTGGCGCTCCAGCAGGTCGGCGATCGCGACCGGGTCGACCTGCCAGTAGGTCGCGGTCAGCAGGCGCAGATCGAGATGCCGCAGCTCGTCGACCACGACGCGCAGCGACGCGACGTTGCCGCCGTGGCCGTTCAGCAGCAGCACGCGGCGAAAGCCGTGCCGCAGCAGCGAGCGGCAGAGGCACTCGATCAGACCCTTGAAGGTCGGGAAGTCGAGCGTGAAGGTGCCGCCGAACGGCATGTGATGCTCGGAGAGCCCGCTCCACACGGTCGGCGCCACCACCACGGGGTGCCGGCCCGAGGCCCGCTTCGCTGCGCGCGCGGCGACCTCGCCGCAGAGCAGCGTGTCGACCATGACCGGCAGATGCGGCCCGTGCTGCTCCATGGCCGCGACCGGCAGCACCACGATCGCCTCGCGCGCCGCGAGATCGCGAAGCTCACTCGCCTTCAGCTTCGCCCACTCGACCTCCATCGTCATTCTCCCCCCGCCTCGTCACGTCAGCAGCAGTAGTAGCCCCGTCGCGACCAGGGCGAAACTCCAGATGAGGTCGAGATTGATCCAGCCGCGGCGCAGGAAGCCGACGCCGAGCCAGTCGTAGACGAGCAGCGCGACGGCGCCGGTGACCGCGAGCATCGCCAGGCTGTGGACGCCTACCGCCGCGAGCGCGATCGGCAGGGCGGCGGTGGTGAGCTCGCCGCCCGGCGAGGCGGAAAGGCACATCGGCAGCACGACCGGGATCAGCATCAGCCCGGCGCCGTGCGCGCTCGCCATCAGGAACGACCAGGCCGCGAGGCCGGCGTAGCCGACGGTCATGCCGAAGCGCACGCGATGGCGGGCGCCGTAGAGGGCGTGATAGATCGCCCAGCCGATCAGCAGTGCGCTCGCGGCACGGCGCAACAGGCTCCGATCGACCACCAGGCCCAGCAGCAGCACGGCGGCGACCACCACGGCGATCGAGAGCATGTGCCCGAACGCGATCGGCGCCAGCGCGCCGACCACCACGGCGCGGCTGCGCCGGTGCAGCCCGAGCGCCACCGCGAACAGCCAGCCCATCGCCGGATTGAGGCCGTGGAAAGCTCCCAGCCCGGCCAAGACCAGCCACGGCCATGCCTCGCTCACCGCCGCGGCCTGCCGGCGAAGGCTCCGGCGTGCTCGGCCCCGAGATCCATTGCGGTCCTCCTCCCGGCCCGACGCCATGCTCTAGTCGGCAGGTGCGGAGGCATCAAGCCGGCGGACGCACCTTGTCGACAGCGGCCGGCGGGCCGATCTCAGGCTTGCCGCCGCGTTGCGGCCGGTGACGCTTGGCTGACGGGAAGGATGCCGATGCCCACCAACGGGCGGTACGCCGCGCATGCCGTCATCGCGACGCTGCTGCTCGCCGCCTGCACGTCGACACACGAGGCGCTGATCGAGCGGGGCTATCCGCCCGCCTACGCCCAGGGTTACGAGGACGGCTGCGCCAGCGGCAAGGCGAAAAGCGGCGGGCTGTTCGCGCAGGCGCAGAGGGACGAGAGCCGCTACGCGGACGGCAGCAGCCCCTATCGCCAGGGCTGGGACGCCGGCTACGCTAAATGCCTGGCCGACATGCGCAGCATGGTGCTCGACGCGAGGACGCGCCGCCCGAGCCGGGACAAATAACGACCCGCGTCCCGACACCCCGTGGCGTCGCGCGACCGGTCAGGGCCTTGCGTCTTGCCGGTCCGTTGCCTACCCAGGTGGCGATGGAACGGTTTCAAGAACGGCCGGAA
>DASUGG010000005.1:0-12242 GCA_036274135.1 Geminicoccaceae bacterium | reverse complement strand
TCCGGCTGTGCTACAATGAAGTATGCTCGAATCCAACGAATCCCTGTACGACCCCCGCTGCGACGCCTTCGCGGCGCTTGGCGTGCGCGATCCGCATGCGCTCATGGATGCCGACGCGGCAGTCGCGCGGATCACCGAGATCTACGATCGCGGCGTCGCGATCGTCGCCGAGGCGTTCGCGCGCTTCAAGGCTGGGGCGAAGCCCGAGCGGCTGCGCCCGGTCGAGGCGTTCTACCCCTAGGTCGGCATCAAGCTCGAGCGCAGCGATCTCAACCTCGACGCCAGACGCTCATTCGGCGCGCTGCACGACCCCGGCATCTACGGCACCACGGTGACCCGGCCGGCGCTCTTCGGCGAATATTATCGGCGCCAGATCGGGCTTCTGATCGAGCATCATCAGGTGCCGGTGATCGTCGGCGTGAGCGACCGTCGCATGCCGTTGCCGTTCGTGATCGAGGACGCCACCGAGGACATCCGCCACGACCGGATCGCCGCGCTCGAGGCCGTGTTCGCGCTGCCTGACATGCGCTTCATCGCCGACGCCATCGCGAACGGCACCTGGCGGCCGGGGCCGGGCGAGGCCAAGCCGCTGGCGCTGTTCACGGCCGAGCGGGTCGATTACTCGCTGCAGCGGGTGCATCACTACACCGCGACCTCGCCGGAGTACGTTCAGCGCTTCATCCTGCTCACCAACTACCAGCGCTACGTCGAGCACTTCATCGATTATGCGCGCGAGCAGATTCAGCGCGGCTCGGAGTACGACAGCTTCGTCGAGCCCGGCGACGTGATCACCACGCCGCCCGGCGTGCCGCCGCCGCCGAGCGGCCACCCGCCGCGGCACCTGCCGCAGATGCCGGCCTACCATCTGACCCGGCCGGGCCGGAACGGGATCACGATGGTCAACATCGGCATCGGGCCCTCGAACGCGCGCACGATCACCGACCATCTGGCCGTGCTGCGGCCGCATTGCTGGCTGATGCTGGGCCATTGCGCCGGCCTGCGCCGCAGCCAGCGGCTCGGCGACTACGTGCTCGCGCACGGCTATGCGCGCGAGGACCACGTGCTCGATCAGGATCTGCCTTTGTTCGTGACCGTGCCGCCGATCGCCGAGGTCCAGGTCGCGCTCGAGCAGGCGGTGGTCAACGTCACCGGGCTACACGGTCCCGACATCAAGACCCGGATGCGCACGGGCACCGTCGCCACCACCGACAACCGCAACTGGGAGTTGCGCTACGACGAGCTGTTCGAGCGGCTCAACCAGCAGCGCGCCATCGCCGTCGACATGGAGAGTGCCACGATCGCCGCCAACGGCTTCCGGCTGCGCGTTCCCTACGGCACGCTGCTGTGCGTGTCCGACAAGCCGCTGCACGGCGAGATCAAGCTGCGCGGCATGGCGAATCAGTTCTATCGCGAGCGGATCAACCAGCACCTGCAGATCGGTCTCGAGGCGATCCGCATCCTGCGCGACGAGGTCGGGCCGGACCACCTGCACTCGCGCAAGCTGCGGAGCTTCGACGAGCCGGCGTTCCGATAGAGACCCGGGGCTTTCGGCTGCGCGGTCAGCCCGGTAGCTACCCGGCTGCCTGCTTGCGGCTTACGCGGCCACGGGCTGCGAAGCCCCCTTCTGGATCGCCGGGCTCCGCTCGACCCGCGCCAGCGCCGCCCGGATCACGTCGCATCCCGCGCCAGGATGATGGGCTGCCTCGGACAGATGCCGGCGCCAGGCGCGCGCGCCGGGCAGTCCGTTGAACAGCCCCATCAGATGGCGCGTGATCGCCCTGAGCGGCGTGCCTTCCGCCAACTCGCGCTCGACATAGGGCAGCAGCTTCTCGACGATGTCCTTGCGCGCCGGCGCCGCTTCCCCGACGCCCAGGAGCTCCTGCTGCCAGGCGGCGAGGCAGTAGGGATTCTGATAGGCCTCGCGGCCGACCATCACGCCGTCCACCTCCGCCAGCTGGGCCTGCGCCTGCCCGAGGCTGCGGATGCCGCCGTTGACCACGACCGTCAGCTCCGGGAAGTCGCGCTTGACCCGCTGCGCCACGTCGTAGCGAAGCGGCGGGATCTCACGGTTCTGCTTGGGATTGAGGCCGCTCAGCAGCGCCTTGCGCGCATGCAGGATCAACACGGCGCAGCCGGCGGCGGCGACCGCCTCGACCAGACGCGCGAGGAAGCCGTAGTCATCCCGATCGTCGATGCCGATCCGGGTCTTGACCGTGACCGGCAGGTCCACCGCGCGTGCCATCGCCGCGACGCAACGCGCCACCAGCTCGGGCTCGGCCATCAGGCAGGCGCCGAAGCGCGCGTTCTGCACGCGGCCGCTCGGGCAGCCGACGTTCAGGTTGATCTCGTCATAACCGAAACGCTGGCCGATCCCGGCGCAGCGCGCCAGGGCGTCCGGGTCGGCGCCGCCGAGCTGCAGCGCCACCGGATGCTCGGCCGGATCGAAGCGAAGGAGGCGCCCGGCGTCGCCGAACAGGATTGCGCCGACCGGAATCATCTCGGTGTACAGCCGCACGCGGCGCGCGATCAGGCGCAGGAAATAGCGCTCGTGCCGATCCGTCCACTCCATCATCGGCGCGACGCAAAGGCGGTGGAACTGCATCCTGCTCACGCGCGTGCTCGCTGCATTACCGCACGAACATAGTGCATCCGGCCGGCTGATCACAGCGTGCCCGCGCACGGCGTGGCGGGGAGGGGGGCCGCATCCTCCCCAGCCCCCTGAAACAATCGAAACAATCCAGCCTCGAATCGACATCATGCTGAAACCGCAGGTAGGCAGCCTGGCGATCGGCATCGGAGGCCGGCTGGATACAGCGCAGTCGGGCGCGATCCTCCGACGCAGCGAGTTCGCCGGACGCTGGGCCGGCAGCCTCTCAGGACCCACCTCTCTCGTTCGGCGGGAGCGCCCACTCCCGCCATTTTTTTCGCAAGCGCCTGGACCTGCGCGGCGCGGGCGCGCGACGCCTTGCCAGTCGCCTTGGTCATGCTAGCGTCGCAGGCTTGTCGCGTTCGCTCGGGTACGGAGAAATGATCGCTCGCCGCAGGCGCGGCCGCCGCCGGCTCCGGGGGCGGGCTGAGCCACGCAGCCGCACCTCGGGCAGGGTGTTCTGCGCCCGCCTTCTCGGTGGGGCGGCGCTGCTCGCCGATCTCTGTCTGGCGTCGGGCCACGCGACCGCGGCGAGCTGGACGACCGGCGGTCTGACCTTCAGCGACGAGCTTGGTGGCGCCCGCCTGGTCGGGGCGAGCGGCACGGGGCGCCGCGACGACCCCATTATTCTGCTCGAGGAGATCAGCGGCGCCGGGCCGGCCATCCTGGTCGTGCGCAACGACCGCACTGGCCATCTCGACGTCTCGCCGGCGCTTGGCTTCCTGACTCTCTCGGTCGTCAAGATCATCGTCAACCGGGGTCCATGGGCCTGGGCGGGGTTCGATCTGGAGCTCAGGCGCAGCCCGGACGAGCCGAGCCTCTATACCGACGGCCTCTCCTTCGACCAGCCGCAGACCTTCGCCCGGATCGCCAAGGCCGACCGCTTCGCGCAGACGGTGCAGGACGACGAGCCCTTCGACCGCATCCGCTTCGACGGCGGCAGCGTCGATCCGGCGGAGCATCTGCGCCTCGACTTCGACATCGTCGACGTCAACGGCACGGCGGTGTTCTATCTTGTGCAGCAGCCGATCGTCCTGTTCGCCCGGCAGGACAACCAGCAGCGGCCGAGGCGGCTGACGGCGCTGGCAGATCGACCCTAGACCTCGTCCTCGGGAATCACCCACGGCTCCTCGACGGCGGCCGCCTGCCATTCCAGAAAGGCAGGCCAAGTCAGCACCGCGTCGGCATAGGCTTGGCAGATCGGGTCGAGCGCGACGCCGTAGGTGCGAAAGCGGCTCGCGACCGGCGTGTACATCGCATCCGCCGCACCGTAGCGCCCGAACAGGAACGGGCCGGCGACGCCGAAGCGTTCGCGCGCCTCGCGCCAGATCGCGCCGATCCGCTCGATGTCCTCGGCGACGCCGGGACCCCCACCCTTGCCCGGCAGGCTCTTGCGCAGATTCATCGGCATCGCGTCGCGCAAGGCCGAAAAGCCCGCATGCATCTCGGCCGCGATCGAGCGGGCCATGGCCCGGGCGTCGGCATCCGCCGGCCACAGCCCCGCCTGCGGGCGCAGCTCGGCGAGATACTCGGCGAGCGCGAGCGAATTCCAGACTACCCGCTCGCCATGTTTCAGCACCGGCACCCTGCCGGCAGGCGAATGGCGCAGCAGCGCGGCGCGCGAGCCCGGTTCCGACAGCCGCACCAACTCCGTCGCGAAGTCGACGCCGCTCTGGCTCGCCGCGAGCCAGCCGCGCAGCGACCAGGACGAGTAGTTGCGGTTGCCGATGATCAGGGTGCAGGCGCTCATGCCTCGCCCTCCACCGGCGCAGGGTTGCTGAAGCGCGCGATGACCCAGGGCTCCTGCAGGGCCGCCGCTTGCCATTCGAGGAAAGCGGGCAAGGAGAGCAGGGCGTCAACGTAGGCACGGCAGGTCGCATCGAGGGCGACGTCGTAAATGCGAAAGCGGGTGGCGACCGGCGCGTACATCGCATCCGCCGCCGAAAACGCGCCGAACAGGAAGGGGCCGTGATCGCCGGCCCGCGCCCGGCAGTCGCGCCAGATCGCCGTGACCCGCTCGATGTCGGCGCTGACGGCCCCCCTGTGCTCCCGGCGCGCGAAGCGCTCGCGCAGGTTCATCGGCATGGCGGTGCGCAGGGCCGCAAAGCCCGCATGCATCTCGGCCGAGATGGAGCGGGCCAACGCGCGGTCGCCCGCATCCGCCGGCCAGAGCCGGGCGCTCCGAAAGGTCTCGCCGACATATTCGAGGATCGCCAGCGAGTCCCAGACCACCCGCTCGCCATGCTTGAGCACCGGCACCTTGCCGGCCGGCGAATGCTGCAGTAGCGCCGGCCTCGATTCGGTCCGATAGAGCGGGATCACCACCTCATCGAAGTCCAGGCCCGCCTGGCACAGCGCGAGCCAAGGCCGCAGCGACCAGGACGAGTAGTTCTTGTTACCGAGCACCAGCCTGAGTGCCGCCATGGCGCTGCCTTTCCACGCGTCTGGCGCCGATCCGCCGCGACTCCCATAAGGCTGGAAGCCGTCGCGGTAAAGCCCGGTCGCGGCAGGGCACCCATGCCCGAACCGCAGGTCGGTCGCCGGTCAGACGTGGCGGCCTTGTGCCTCGGGAGTCTGCAGCGGCGGGTGGAACAGCTCCGGCCAGAGATCGAGGATGCGATGGTAGAGGGCCTCCGCGATCCGTGCATGCGCTGCCGCGTTCGGGTGCGAGTCGAAGGGCGACGCGAAGGTCTGGGTGAAGTCGTCGCGGAACACCTCGAGCGGCTCGAGCAGGTTGAGCACGGCAATGCCTTCCTCGTCGCACAGCTCCCTTACCCAGGCGTCGAACTCGCGGAACGGCACAGTGGGCGACGGCTCCAGATAAGGGTACAGCACGACCAGCACATGCGGCGTCAACCGCTTGGCTTCGTCCGCCCAGGCATGGAACACGGTCGCGAACATGCGCCAGTCCGGCGTGCCCCTGCTGTAGCGGGCGTACATGTAGTCCTCATAAGGGTCCGCGTTCAGCCAGACGCCGATCCGGTAGTCCAGCAGGAACCACAGGTAGGAGCGCGCCCGGAGGAAGTCGGGAAACAGGATTTTGCGCCAGCGGCGATCGCGACCGGGGCGCTGGCTCTTGTCGATCTCGAGGTCGTTGAGGAACCACTGGTAGACGATGGCGTCGGGCGCGATCTCCTCGCCCCACTTGCCGAGCTGCGCCAGATGCGCGTCGATCTCGCGGCCCGGATAGGCGAGGGTGGCGACCTCGACGCCGGGATTGATCGCGCGCAACCGGTCGCGGAGGAGGCTGGTATAGAGCGAGCTCTCCGGCTTCACGCCCTGACCCCAGGTGATCGAATCGCCCTCGATCAGGATGCGGATCGCGCCCTCGCGCTTCGGGCCTGAGACCTCGGGACCGCGCGATGGGCCGTCGTAGTCATTGAACTGGAAATCCCGCTCGAAGCGGGCGACCAGCGGGCCGCCATGCGAACTGAACGACAGGCCTTCCGAGTAGGCGACCCTGAGGTAAAGCTCCGCCATGCCGAGCCACATGCTCGTCGCGACCGCCGCGACTATCAGATACGTGGTCACCTTACCGAGACAGGCGCGTCTCTCGCGAACGGCGCTCGCGATTGGTAGTGCGCCCTCTCCTGGACGCTCGCTCATCTGTGCTGCTTCTTGCAGGTTGATTTTCTATTCTTCATAGCACGACGGCGACCCCCGTTCCAGTCGATTGCAGCCTTGCGGCCGTGCGGACTTTGCAGGAGACTCGCCACTGTGGCGCCCGCACCTCAGGTTGCGGTAGAGGGCGAGGAATGCAGCTCTACGACTACTGGCGAAGCTCGGCGGCCTATCGGGTGCGGATTGCGCTGCGTCTGAAGGGCCTCGTCTACGAGTCGATCCCGGTCGACCTGCGCAAGGGCGCGCAGCGCTCGAGCGCCTATCGCGCGCGCAATCCGCAAGGCCTCGTCCCCTATCTGCAGGACGGCGATGTCGGCATCAGCCAGTCGTTCGCGATCGTGGAGTATCTCGACGAGCGCTACCCCGAGCCGCCGCTTCTGCCCAAGGATCCCGCCGCCCGCGCCTATGTGCGCGCCCTGGCCCTCGCGATCGTGTGCGAGATTCATCCGCTCAATAATCTGCGCGTGCTGCAGTATCTCGAGCAGCGCGGCGACCCCGAGCCCGACCGGCTCGCCTGGTATCGCCATTGGGTCGGCCAGGGCCTCCAGCCGATCGAGGCGCTGCTGGCGCCGCGCGGCGAGGCCTTCTGCTTCGGCGACCGCCCGACGCTGGCCGACGTCTGCCTCGTGCCGCAGGTCTACAATGCTCGCCGCTACGGCTGCGACCTCGAGCCGTATCCGACGATCCGCGCGATCGACGAGCGCTGCCGCCGGCTCGACGCGTTCGCCAGGGCCGCGCCGGAGTTGCAGCCGGACGCGGTGACCGACGCCTAGGGAGGCGGCGAGCGCGAGGGGCGCGCATGCCGCCCGGCGCGGCCTGCATCTTCGCGACTTGTTAAGCCGCTTGCCGTAATCCGCGCCGCATCGGGCGGGGCGGCGGGCATGGCCAGTGTCGGCGATCAGCGGCTGTTGGCGGTGGCGGGCGGCGGAGAGCGGCCGGGCATCCTGCCGCTGTTCGCCGCCACCCTGTTCGTCAGCGCGCTGCTGCTGTTCTGGATCCAGCCGATGTTCAGCCGCATGGTGCTGCCGACGCTCGGCGGCTCGCCGGCGGTCTGGAACACGGCCATGGTGTTCTGTCAGACCGCGCTCCTGGCCGGCTATCTCTACGCCCATCTGGTCAGCCGCTGGCTCAGCCTGCGCCGGCAGGTCGCGTTCCACCTGGCCTTCCTGGCGCTCGCGGCGCTGACCCTGCCGATCGCGATCGGCCCCAGCTGGGCGCCGCCGACCGAGGGCACGCCGGTGCTCTGGCTGATCGGACTGCTCGCCTGGTGCCTCGGCCTGCCCTTTCTGGTGGTTTCGGCGACCGCGCCGCTGCTGCAGAAATGGTTCGCGGCGAGCGGCCACCCGGCCGGGCGCGACCCCTATTTCCTCTACGGCGCGAGCAATCTCGGCAGCATGCTGGCGCTGCTCGGCTATCCTCTGCTGCTCGAGCCGTTCCTGACCATCGCTCGCCAGAACGAGGCCTGGACCCTGGGCTATGCCGCGCTCGCGGCGCTGGTCGCGATCTGCGGCCTCGCCGTGTGGCGGCGGCCGCGCCCCGGCGATGCATTCTGCGAGGCGCCGGCGCAAGGCGCCGAGCGCGCCGTCGGCTGGCGCCGGCGCCTGCACTGGCTGGCGCTCTCCTTCGCGCCGTCCAGCCTCCTGCTCGCGGTGACCGCCTACATCACCACCGACCTCGCCTCGGTGCCGCTGCTGTGGGTCCTGCCGCTCAGCCTCTATCTCCTTACCTTCGTGATCGTGTTCGCGCGTCGGCCGGTGCTCAGGGATGCCTGGATGGTCAAGGCGCAGCCCTTCGTCGTCATCCTGCTGGCTCTGCTGTTCAGCCGGAGCGCGGCCTTCTGGCTGGTCCTGCCGCTGCACCTCCTGGCCTTCTTCGTGACCGCGATGGTCTGCCACGGCGAGCTCGCCAGGCAGCGGCCGGCGACCAGCCACCTCACCGAGTTCTATCTGTGGATGGCCTTCGGCGGCATGCTCGGCGGCGCGTTCAACGCGCTGCTCGCGCCGATCGCCTTCGACTGGGTGGTCGAGTACCCGCTCGCCCTGGTGGTCGCCTGCCTGCTGCGCCCGACCTTCAGCCGGGCTCGCGGCGGCCGGCTCGCCGATCTCGGCCTGCCGCTGGCAGCCCTGCTGCTCATGTTGCTGCAGGTGGAGTGGCGGCGCCTCGGCCTGCCCGATGCGGGCGGCGGCGCGGCGCTGCTCCTGGTGCCGGTCGGCATGCTGCTCTACAGCTTCGCCGCGCGGCCGCTGCGCTTCGGGCTGGGCGTGGCGGCGGTGCTCGGCGTCGTCCTGCTGGCCGACGGGCCGAACCAGGTCGAGGCCCGCGCCCGCAGCTTTTTCGGCGTCTACACGGTCCGGCACGACCCCACCGGCTACCGCGTCCTGGTGCACGGCACCACCGTGCACGGTGCCCAGCGCCTCGACCCCGAGGCCCGCTCGGAGCCGCTGACCTACTACCATCGCGACGGGCCGCTCGGCCAGATCTTCGCCGCGCTGGAGGATCGTCCGGCGCGCTCGGTCGGCGCGGTCGGCCTCGGCGTCGGCACCGTCGCCTGCTATCGCCGGCCGGGCCAGCGCTGGACCTTCTTCGAGATCGACCCGCTGGTCGAGCAGATCGCCCGCGACAGCGGCCATTTTCACTATCTCGAGGACTGCGCGCCCGCAGCCGAGGTGGTGCTGGGCGACGCTCGCCGCTCGCTCCAAGCGGTCCCCGGCGGGCAGTTCGATCTCATCATCCTCGATGCGTTCAGCTCCGATGCGATCCCGGTGCACCTGCTGACGCGCGAGGCCATGGCGCTCTATCTCGACAAGCTGGCGCCGGGCGGGCTGATCGCCCTGCATATCTCCAATCGCAATCTCGACCTTGCGCCGGTGGTCGCGGCCCTGCTGGCGGATGCCGGGCTGGCCGGTCGGGTCCAGACCCTGGTGCCGCCGCCCGAGGCGCAGCGCGCCTATCGCAACGCCGCGACCTGGGTCGCGATCGCCCGCGGCGAGGCAGAACTCGGCGCCATCGCCGACGATCCGCGCTGGCGGCGCATGCCCGCAACCGCGGCCCGTCCCTGGACCGACGATTTCTCGAACCTCATCGGCGCGCTGCGCTGGCGCTGGTGAGCGGCCACCCGCCGATCGGCGCAGGCCCGCCTCACGGACCGATGCTGACGCCGCTCTCAGGATCGAAATAGTAGCCGTCGCCGACGTGGCCGAAGGGAGTGCGGGTCAGGCCGCCCGAGCCGCCTCCCGCGCGCGGCGTCTGCGCGTCACGGTAGAAGTTGCCGGCATGCCTCGGATTGTCCAGGTTCACCCAGTTGCCGGCCTCATCGACATGGTAGTTTCCCGGCAGCACGCCGCCATAGACCTGCCATGCGACCTGGCACAGCTCCATCGACATGGGGCGGCCGTTGACGGTGGCGTCGCAGGCGGCGGCGACGCCGCCTGCGAACGTCAGGGGCCTGCCGGTCAGCAGCGCCGTCAAGAACGCTCGACCAGGCATTGTCGTGCCCTTTCGATGATGGTGGTCCGAATGACCCCAACATGGAACGGGCCGGCTTCGACTTCTGTGATACCAGTCACAGATGTCGCAAAGAGGTGATCGTAGGCGCTCACGTCTTTGCGCCCCTGCGTCTTCCAGGTCTTCAGGCGCCGCCGCCCGCGGCCTTGGCGTCGGCCGTGCGCATGCCGGGCTCGTCGAGCAGCGGCCGGATCGCCGGCGCCAGCCCCTTGAGCAGTTGCGCCGGCAACGAGCTCGTGAACTTGAAGCCCTCGGCGTCAGGGCCCGGCACATAGACGGTGATGTTGCCGAACAGCCTGTCGCCGACGAAGAACACCACGGTCGCGGTGCGGCTCACGGCCTGCGAGCCGATCAGCCGGCCACCCTGGCCGAACGACTTGCGCCGATGATCGCCGGTGCCGGTCTTGGCGCCGATCGCGATCGGGGCGCCGTCGTGGTCGCCGAAGGCGCCGCGCAGCCGGACCGCGGTGCCGGTCTCGACGACGTCGACCATCGCCTTGCGCACCAGGCGGGCGATCGCCGGCGCGAGCACGGCGACCGCCTGCGGCGGCGCCGCGGCGAGCACCGTCTCGTAGGGCGTGTCCTTGGCGAAGTGCAGGCTAGCGACCCGCACGGTCGGCTGCCAGACGCCGTCGTTGAGCAGGATGCCGACCAGCTCGGCGAGCGCCTCGGGCCGGTCGGCCGAGCTGCCGATCGCGGTGGCGTAGGACGGCACCAGGTGGTCGAAGGGATAGCCGAGGCGCTGCCAGGCCGCATGGATCCGTTCGAACGCCTCCTCCTCGAGCAGGATTCGGATGCGCTTGTCCTGCTTTGCCTTGCTGCCGGTCTTGAACAGCCAGGCATAGCTCTCCTGTCGCACCGCCGTCGCCGCCTCGAGCACGGCGCTGCGCGGCGCGCCGGGATGCTCCTGCCACCAGGTCGCGAGCCACAGCTTGAGCGGATGCAGCCCGGCGACGTAAGCGCGGTCGTTCAGGTTGAGGCGGTCCGGCCCGTGGCCGTCGTAGAGCCGCGCCAGCTCGCGCGGGCTCGGCGGCTCGGCCAGCCGGGTGGCGAGGAACGCGGCGAACGCCGCCTCGTCGGCGTCCGGTCGGAGGGAGCGGAAGATCACCGCCAGCCGCGCGCCCCGCGGCCGCACCTCGTCCGCCATGCGATCGAGCACCTGATCGGGCGACAGGCCGGCGAACTCGCGGTGGAACTGGTTCAGAAATGTCGTGCCTTCGCGGTCGGCGAACCGCCTGAGATAGTCGATGCGGCGCGGATGCTGCCGGTCTTCCAGGATCGCGTCGGCCGGCGCGCCCTGCATTTGGTAGAATCTGACGATGTCCCGCATCACCCGGATGAACACGAGATTGACCGAATTGCGGAAGGCCTCGGCGACGCTCATCACGCGGCCGTTGTCGTCGGCATTGAAGTTGGCGAACTGGTGGACGCCGCCGCCGGTGAAGAAGCGTTCCCACGGGCTTGCCGAATAGCGTCGCGCCATGGCTGCCTCGAGCATCGTCTCGAGGCCGACGTCGCCGGTGAGGAGATACTCGGCCGCCCACTGGCTCAGCGGTTCCGCTGCATTCGCTGCGGCGAGCTTGCGCTCGGCCGGAGCCAGCCGGATCAGCCGATCGTGCAGCCCGGCGACGATCTCGAGATAGGTGATCAGCGTGCGCAGCTTGGCGGTAGAGCCGAGGTCGAGCTTGGCGCCGCTGT
Source organism: Geminicoccaceae bacterium (assembly GCA_036274135.1). Lineage (GTDB taxonomy): Bacteria > Pseudomonadota > Alphaproteobacteria > Geminicoccales > Geminicoccaceae > DASUGG01. The sequence continues at coordinate 772 of DASUGG010000005.1, read as the reverse complement.
TAAGGTCGAACGGCTGGTTGAGGTTGTCGGTCTGCACCCGCAGGTAGTTCGCGCCCGGGCCGCGCTCGTAGAGCGTCAGGCTGGCGACCAGGGGCTCGCCCGAGCGGTTGGGATCGAGCAGGCGGAAGCCGTAGAGGCCGAGATCGCGCGCCGCGTCCGGATCGGTCAGCTGGCGCAGTTCCGTGGTCAGGCGCCCCTGCGCGGCGAGGTCGATGCTGGTCGTGCCGGTCAGGTCGAGCCGGTCGAGCGCGTAGAGGCTGGGCAGGCCGAGCAGGCGCAGGAGCTCCGTACGCATCGCGTTGGCCGCCTTCTGGTCGACGAAGGGCACGTCGGCGCGGGTGGGCGGCTCGGCCGCGAACTGCAGCCGCTGCGCCAGGGCCGCCTGGGCGAGGCCTGCGCCGATCACGCCGGCGGCGCGCAGCAGGCGAAGATGGCTGTCGGTCAAGGCCTCGAGGTCGTCACGGCCGGCAACGGCGAGATAGTGGGCCGGCCGTCGCTGCGCCAGGAGCAGGCTCAGCACCTGCTTGTAGAACCGCGCCTTGGCCGCCTGGTCCTCGGGGCTGTGCGGGCTGGCGCGCAGGGCGCGGTTGACCTGCGCGAGATCGCTGCCGAACCAGGCGTAGAGGCCGTCGCCGAGGCCGTTGACCTCGCCGAAGCCGGGCCGGGCGGCGAGCGGCGTCGAATTGAGATAGTCGACCACGATCTGACGCCGCGCCGCGGCCGTATCGGGGCCGTCCCGATAGGCCCGCAGGCTGGCCGAGGCCATCTGCTT
>DASUGG010000004.1:0-29528 GCA_036274135.1 Geminicoccaceae bacterium | reverse complement strand
TCTACCTCACCACCGACTGCGGCATGAAGCCGCTCGCGCGCATCGTGGCGCGCATGAAGCTCAAGGCCCTGGCCGAGGGCGCCAAGATCGTCCGCAAGGAGCTCGGCCACGGATAACCGCGCGGCGCGCGAGCAGTCTGCGCGGCGCCGCTTTCTCGCAGCGGCTCAGGCGAGCTCGAGCTCGCGGCGCACGATTGCGGCGCCGTCGGCGAGCGCCCGCAGCTTGGCGAAGGCGCGCTCGCGGGGAAGATATTTCATGCCGCAGTCCGGCGCCGGGATCAGCCGCTCCGGCGGCAGATGCTTCAGCCCCTCGCGAATCCGCGCCGCGACGTGCGTCGGCGTCTCGACCGCCGGATCGCCGAGATCGAGCACGCCGAGCAGCACCGTCTGGCGCGTGATCGCCTTCAGCACGCCGAGATCGAGCCTGGGCTGCGCCGCCTCGATCGAGACCTGATCCACCGCGCTGTCGGCGAGCGGCTCGAGGAAGGCGTAGCGGCCGCGGCTCTTGTCGTGCACCAGCTGGGCATAGCCGAAGCACATGTGCAGCGCTTTCGCGCCGGGTACGCCGGCGAAGGCGCGCTCGATGGCCCGCACGGCGTAGCGCGCCGCCATGTCGGGCGCCGCCTCGATCCAGGGCTCGTCGATCTGGATCACGTCGGCGCCGGCGCGCTTGAGGTCGTGCGCCTCCTCGTTGACCGCCGCGGCGAAGTCCATCACGAGCTCCTCCTCGTCGTCATAGAACTCGTTCTTCGCCTGGCGCGACATGGTGAAGGGGCCGGGCAGGGTGATCTTGATCGTGCGCTCGGTGTTGCGGCGCAGGAACTCGACGTGGCGCACCTCGACCGGATGCCGGCGCCGGATCTTCCCGGTGATGCGCGGCACGCGGGCCGGCTTGCCGGCGCGACCGGTGATCGTCGCGGGGTGGTCGATGTCGATGCCGTCGAGCGCGGTCGCGAAGCGGTTCGAGTAGCTCTCGCGGCGCATCTCGCCGTCGGTGATGATGTCGATGCCGGCGCGCTCCATGTCGCGGATCGCGAGCAGCGTCGCGTCGTCCTGCGCCTGCTCGAGCCAGGCCTCGGGCACGCGCCAGATTTCTGGCATGCGCACGCGCGGCACGAGCGTGCCGAGCAGCTGGCGGTCGACCAGCCAGTCAGGCTGCGGATAGCTGCCCACCACCGTCGTCGGCAGGAGGCGATCGACGCCCATCGGCGCTCAGTCCTCGAGGATCGCGACGGCGCGGGTAAACCCGGCCGAGGCGCCCTTGATGCTCACGGGAAAGCAGCAGACCGAGAAGCCCGTCGCCGGCAGCCCCTCGAGATTGTGCAGCTTCTCCAGGTGGCAGTAGCCGATCTCCATCCCGGCGCGATGGCCCTCCCAGATCAGCGATGCGTCGCGGCTGCGGGCGTAGCGCTCCTTGGTGTGCACGAAGGGCGCGTCCCAGCTCCAGCCGTCGGTGCCGGTCACCCGCACGCCGCGCTCGAGCAGATGCAGCGTCGCCTCGCGGCCCATGCCGCAGCCCCTCGCGACGTAGTCGGGCTGGCCGTAGGCGGTGCCGGCCGCGGTGTTGACCAGCACGATGTCGAGCGGTTCCAGCTCGTGGCCGATGCGCTGCAGTTCGCGCGCGACGTCGGCCGCGTGGGCGACGTAGCCATCGGCGAAATGCCGGAAGTCGAGCTTGACGCCCCGGCTGAGGCACCACTCGAGCGGCACCTCGTCGATGGTGATGGCGCGCTCGCCGCGGTTCATCGTCGAGTGGAAGTGGTAGGGCGCGTCGAGATGCGTGCCGTTGTGGGTCACGACGCGCAGGCGCTCAATCGCCCAGCCTTCGCCGCCCGGCAGGTCCTCGGGCGTCAGACCGGGAAAAAACCGGCACACATCGGCCGCGGTCTGCCGGTGATCGAGATAGTCGATCTCGGGCTCCATGCCGGGCGGGTCCGAAGCGATGTCCGCCTGCAGCGGCGCCGAGATGTCGATCAGGCGTCGTCCCATCTTTTGTCCCCGACCTGCGAGTCCTAGCGCGGGGCGGCGCCTATGCCCGTGCCAAGTGGAAGTCGTACTCGCAAGTGTAGAACGGCACGTCCATGACCTCGCCGGTCGGGGCTTTGCCCGGCTTGTGCCGCTCGAAGTCGACGATCAGCGAGTCCTTGACGGCGAACACCGCGTCCGAGTCGAGATAGGGCGCGTCCTTGACGAAGAGGTGCGTTCCCACGGTCTGGTAGCCGGGCGCCGAGACGATCATGTGGATGTGCCCGGGTCGGTTCGGATGACGGCCCGTCTTGCGCAGCATGTCGCCGACCGGCCCGTCGGTGGGCACCGGGTAGTAGACCGGACGGATCGAGCGGAACCGGTAGCGCCCTCCGGCATCGGTGCGGAACTTGCCGCGGCATTGCATCTCGCTCTGCCCCGGCATCTGCATGTCGTAAGTGCCCTCGCCGTCGCCCGACCAGACGTCGAGCATGCCGCCCCCGATCGGCTCGCCTTCCAGGCTCAAGAGCCGCCCGGAGTAGAAGGCCGGCTCGCCTTTGGCGCCGTTCGTGATGTCGGCGCCGAGCGGCAACTCCGGCGCGCCCTCCCAGTAGAAGGGGCCGAGCACGGTCGACTCGACCGCACCCGTCGGCTGGCGGTGGTTGATCGCATCCACCAAAATCGAGACCCCGAGCGTGTCGGAGAGAAGGATGAACTCCTGGCGCTTGTCGTCGCACTTCTGGCCGACCGCGGTCAGAAAGCGGATCGCCGCCATCCACTCGGCCTCGGTGAGCTCGACCTCGCGCACGAAGTCGTGCAGGTGGCGGACGAGCGAGGTCATGACCGTCTTGAAGCGCAGATCGTCGCAGCCGGCGAGCTGCCCGATCACCGCATCGGTGACATCGTGTTCGCTGAACTGACGCATGTTGCCTCCACCGGTCGTCGCGGGCGCAGATGCCGCACGGCCGCAGCGGCCCGCGTCTCTCCTTCATGTAGCACGCCTGCCCTCGGGATCGACTATAGCGAGGCGGTACCGGATCTTCGTCGAGTCGCGGGTCTCGCGCACGCATTTCGTCATGCCGGGCACCAGGCCCGGCTGAGGCCGCTTCACATGGCGCGCGGCAGCAGGCGCGCCGCGAGACCGATCGCGATCATCCAGCAGCCGGTCGCCGCGAACACGATCTCCAGGCCGAAGAAGCTGAGCAGCAGTGCGAACAGAGCGGACGGCAGCAGCTCCGAGAGGTCGATGTAGGTCCGGAACACCGTGGTCATCGCGGCGCGCTCGCGGGCGCGCACGGCGCGCAGGAACGGAATGTTGCCGACGGCGTCGAGGCCGCTCACCCAGGCGCCGGCGAGCAGCAGCAGGGCGGCGACGGCGACCGACCAGCCGATGGTCGCAAAAAGCGCCGCGGTCAGCATCGTGGCGCCGGTCAGGAGATATGCCGCGACGATCACCAGGCGCACGCCGACCCGCTGCGCGAACCGCCCGATCACCACGGTCAGGAACAGCATGGCATTGGCGAGCGAGATCACCACGGCGCTCATCAGCTCGCTGTGACCCGAGATCACCAGGTAGAGTGGCGTGAAGGTGAAGAACTGCGCCCACCAACTCGAGCGGCCGAACGCGATCAGCCAACCGAGACGCAGGCGCGGCTGCGCCAGAAAGCGGCCGATGCTGCGCAGCGGATTGGGAAGGCCGGGAGGCCGACGCGCGGCCGCGATCGCCGGGTTGTCGGACAGGCGGATCGTCCAGAAGGCCGCGAGCAGCAAAACAGCCGCCGCGGCGCTCAGGCCATCGGCGGCGATCGCGCCGACGCGATCGTACAGCAGCACGCCGAGCGACGGGCAGAGCGTCCAGGCGCCGCCCGAGACCGCGAGGCGAAACGGCTCCGAGCGCACCAGGTCGCCGCGCCGGATGGTGTCCATGATGTAGAGGTTGAGTGTGACGTTCAGGCAGGCGACCGCCAACACCCGGACGATCAGGCCGGCGAGCAGCCCGTGCACCCCGTCGAGCGCGAACAGCGCCGCCGCGAGCACCAAGCCGAGGGCGCCCAGCGTGTAGACCCAGCGGCGCGGGATCAGGCGGATCAGGAACGGGATGAACAGGCTGCCGACCAGGCCCGCGATGCCGACGCAGGTGAACAGCAGGCTGACCGACCGGCTGCTCTGCAGGATCGCGAAAGCCTGGAGCGGGATCACCGTGGCCAGGATCGCCCGGGCGAACGATTCGATCGCGAACAGCAGGGCGAACGCGCCGATACCTGGACGTGCCACGCTGCCGAGCCAGATCGGGTGGCGGACGTGCGTGGCCATCGTCAGCTCATCGACACGAGGCGCGCAGACGGTGCGTGCAGGCTATGGGGGCAGGCGACGATCAGTCCGCGAACGGGTCGCGCAGGAGGATCGTGTCGTCGCGGTCCGGACTGGTCGAGAGCAGGGCGACCGGCGCCTCGACCAGCTCCTCGAGCCGCTTGACGTACTTCACGGCCTGCGCCGGCAGGTCGGCGAAGCTGCGGGCGCCGCGCGTGCTCTCGCTCCAGCCCTCGAGGTCCTCGTAGATCGGCTCGACGCCCTTCTGCGCCGTCATGCCTCCCGGCAGATGGTGCAGGGTCTGGCCGAAATGCCGATAGGCTGTGCAGATCCGCAGCCCCTCCAGCCCGTCCAGCACGTCGAGCTTGGTCAGCGCCAGGCCGTGGATGCCGCCGATCTTGACCGCCTGGCGCACCAGCACCGCATCGAACCAGCCGCAGCGCCGCGCGCGCCCGGTCACTGTGCCGAACTCGCGGCCGCGCTCGCCGAGCGTGCGCCCGATGTCGTCGGCGAGTTCGGTGGGGAAGGGGCCTTCGCCGACCCGCGTCGTGTAGGCCTTGGTGATGCCGAGCACGAAACCGACGGCGTCGGCGCCGGTGCCGGCGCCGAGCGCGGCGGCCGCCGCCATGGTGTTCGACGAGGTCACGAACGGGTACGTACCGTGGTCGACGTCGAGCATCGCGCCCTGGGCGCCCTCGAACAGGATGCGGGCGCCGCGCCGGCGCAGCTCGGTCAGCCGCTGCCAGACCGGCTCTGCATAGGGCAAGAGGCGCGGCGCCAGCGCATTGAGGCGCGAGATCAGCTCGCCGGCGTCGACCGGCGGCTCGCCGAAGCCCGCGCGCAACGCGTTGTGGTGCAGCAGCAACTCCTCGACCCGGCCCGCGAGCAGGTGGGGATCGGCGAGATCGCAGACCCGCACGGCGCGGCGCGCGATCTTGTCCTCGTAAGCGGGGCCGATGCCGCGCCCGGTCGTGCCGATCCGGCCGAAGCCCGTGTTGCTCGCCGCGCGCGCCTTCTCCCGCGCTCGGTCGAGCTCCCCGTGCAGCGGCAGAATCAACGGCGCGTTCTCGGCGATGCGCAGGCTGTCGGGGCCGACCGCGACGCCCTGGCCGCGCACGGTGTCGATCTCGTCGAGCAGCGCCCAGGGGTCGATCACCACGCCGTTGCCGATGATCGAGATCTTGCCCGGCCGCACGACGCCCGACGGCAGCAGGCTCAGCTTGTAGGTGCGGCCGTCGATCACCAGCGTGTGGCCGGCATTGTGGCCGCCCTGGAAGCGGACCACCACCTCGGCCCGCTCCGACAGCCAGTCGACGATCTTGCCCTTGCCCTCGTCGCCCCACTGGGCGCCGACGACGGCGACGTTGGTCATGCGCCCTCTCCGGCGGTCGCGGCCGGGTATCGATCGCGGCCGGCCAGCGCCTCTGCCTCACACGGAAGCGCGCGCCGGTCAAGCGCAGGGCCGCGGCCTAGAAGCGCAGCGCCTTGCACTGGGTCACGTGCGGCAGCTCGCAGATCCGCTGCAGCACCTCGTGCGGGACCGGCTGATCGACCTCGATCAGCGCGATCGCGTCGCCGCCCGGCCGGGTGCGCCCGAGATGGAAGGTCGCGATGTTGACGCCGGCGTCGCCCAGCGCGCTGCCGAGATTGCCGATCAGGCCCGGCCGGTCCTCGTTGCGCACGTACAGCATGTGCGGCCCGAGCTGGGCGTCGACCTCGATGCCGCGGATCTCGACCAGGCGGGGGCGCTGCTCGTGGAACAGCGTGCCGGCGACGCTGCGCTCGCCGCGCTCGGTCGACACCGACAGGCGGATCAGAGTCTGGTAGCCCTCGATCGACTCCTGCTGCACCGTGGTCACGGCGATGTTGCGCTCGCGCGCGACCGAGGGCGCGTTGACCATGTTGACGCTGTCGAGCAGCGGCGCCAGCAGGCCCTGCAGCAGGGCGGCGGTAAGCGGCCGGGTGTTCAGATGCGCGACCTGGCCGGCATAGGTGATGGTCACGTGGCGCAGGCCGGTCTCGGTCAGCTGACCGGCGAAGCTGCCGAGCTGGCCGGCGAGCTTCATGTAGGGCTGCAATCGCGGCGCCTCTTCGGCCGTCACTGAGGGCATGTTCAGCGCGTTGATCACGGCGCCGGTGGTCAGGTAGTCCGCCATCTGCTCGGCGATCTGGAGCGCCACCTTTTCCTGCGCCTCGACCGTCGAGGCGCCGAGATGCGGCGTCACCACCACCTGCTCGAGCTCGAATAGCGGCGAGCTGCGCGCCGGCTCCTCCATGAAGGCGTCGAGCGCCGCGCCGGCGACGTGGCCGTCGACGATCGCCCGGTACAGCGCCGCCTCGTCGAGCAGGCCGCCGCGGGCGCAGTTGATGATCCGCACGCCCGGCTTGGTCTTGGCGAGCGCCGCGGCGGACAAAAGGTTGCGGGTGCCCTCGTTCAGCGGCGTGTGCAGCGAGATCACGTCGGCGCGCGCCAGGAGCTGCTCCATCTCGACCTTCTCGACGCCGAGGTCCTGGGCGCGCTCGGGCGCCAGATAGGGATCGTAGGCGATCACCCGCATCTTGAGGCCATGCGCGCGGTCGGCGACGATCGCGCCGATATTGCCGCAGCCAATCAGCCCCAGCACCTTGCCGGCCAGCTCCATGCCCATGAAGCGCGACTTCTCCCACTTGCCCGCCCGTGTCGAGCGGTCGGCGGCGGGCAGCTGCCGGGCCAGCGCCAGCATCAGCGCGATGGTGTGCTCGGCGGTCGTGACCGAGTTGCCGTACGGCGTGTTCATGACCACGACGCCGCGCGCCGTGGCGGCCTCCAGGTCGATGTTGTCGATGCCGATGCCCGCGCGGCCGACCACCTTGAGGCCGGGCGCGGCGTCGAGCACCGGGGCCGTGACCTTGGTCGCCGAGCGGACCGCCAGGCCGTCATAGCCGGCGATCGTCGCGATCAGGTCGCCCTCGGACAGGCCGGTCTCGACGTCCACGACGATGCCGCGGGATTCGAACACCGCCACGGCGGCGGAGCTCAGCGCGTCCGAGATCAGCACTTTCGCCATCGGCGTGATCCTTTCGAGCGCGGCCGCCGCGGCGGCCGCGCGATTGCTGAGGTTGGCGTCACACGAAGCGGCGGCGGCTCTCCTGGAACGCCCAGTCGAGCCACGGCAGCAGCGCCTCGAGATCGCCGCACTCGATCGTCGCGCCGCCCCACAGACGCAGACCCGGCGGCGCGTCGCGATAAGCTGCAATGTCGTGGGCGACCCCTTCCTCGGCCAGCCTGCCGACCAACTCCTTGACCAATCTCGCCTGGTCGTCCGGCGACAGCGCGGCGACGGCCGGATCGACGATCCTCAGACAGATCGAGGTCGACGAGCGGGTTTCCGGTCGCTCGGCCAGGAAGCCGGCCCAGGCGGACTGCGCGACCCAGTCGGCGACGGCCTGCAGGTTGGCCTCGCTGCGCGCGATCAGCGCCGCCAGCCCGCCGATCCCCTCGGCCCAGCGCAGGCCGTCGAGCGCGTCCTCGACCGCCAGCATCGAGGGCGTGTTGATCGTCTCGCCGCGGAAGAGGCCCTCGCTCAGCCGGTCGCCCTTGGTCAGGCGGAACAGCTTGGGCAGGGGCCACGGCGGCGCGTAGCTCTCCAGCCGCTCGACCGCGCGCGGGCCCAGCACCAGCATGCCGTGCTGCGCCTCGCCGCCAAGCACCTTCTGCCAGGAGTAGGTCGCGACGTCGAGCTTCGGCCAGGGCAGGTCGTAGGCGAACGCCGCCGAGGTCGCATCGCACAAAGTGAGGCCGCTGCGCCGATCCGAGATCCAGTTGCCGTCCGGCACCCGCACGCCCGAGGTGGTGCCGTTCCAGGTGAACACGACGTCGCGATCGGCGGAGATCGCGTCGAGGTCCGGCAGCAGGCCGTAGTCGGCGTGAAGAATGCGCAGATCCCTGAGCTTCAGCTGGTCGCGGGCGTCGCTCGCCCAGCCCTCGCCGAAGCTCTCCCAGGCGAGCAGATCGGTGCCGCGCGCGCCGAGCAGCGACCACATTGCGATCTCGAAGGCGCCGGTGTCCGAGCCGGCCACTAGGGCGATGCGATGGTCCGCCGGCAGGCCGAGCAGGGCGCGCGAGCGCTCGAGCAGTTCTTCGAGCCGCGCTTTGGCGGCCGAGGATCGGTGCGAGCGGCCGAGCAGGGCGTCGCCGAGGCCGGCGAGCGACCAGCCGGGTCGCTTGGCCGTGGGGCCCGAGCCGAAGCAGGTGGTGGTCGGACGCAGACGCGGCTTCATCGCGATTCCATCGCTGTCATGAGGGTGCTCGATGCGCCCGCACCATAGTCGGGCGATTTCAACCGTCAATGTCTACATCACGGCCTGCGTCCCGCCTGCGCCGCGCCCGGACGTCGGCGCGTGTGGTCCCGCGCCGGCGCCGTGCGGCCTCGCCCCTGTGCCCGCAGGGGAGCCGGAGGGCAAGGCGATGCCGCCGAGGGCCGCAAACGCCTTGGTTGATGCCGCCGCGGCGCGCGCAGGCGCGGAATCTGCCGTCGGGCGGTCGAAGCGGGGCCGCTGCGACCCTATATCACGGGCAGGCGTGGTACGGGCGGCGCGAAAGACCTCGTCGTGCGGCTGTGCCTGTGGTACAAACCGGCCCGAGCGCCTCCTCATGCCGAACGGCCGTGCTGTCGTCCGGATCAAGTTGCCGATGAGTTCTCCCGAACTGACCATTCTGCTCGCCAGCCCGCGCGGCTTTTGCGCCGGCGTGGAACGCGCCATCGAGATCGTCGAGCAGGCGATCGAGGAGCACGGGCCGCCGGTCTACGTGCGGCACGAGATCGTGCACAACCGGCATGTCGTCGATCGCCTGCGGGCCAAGGGCGCGGTGTTCGTCGAGGAGCTCGACGAGGTGCCGGACGACGCGCTGGTGGTGTTCTCGGCGCATGGTGTGCCGAAGGAGGTGCCGGCGGAGGCGCAGCGCCGCCGGCTGGTCTACGCCGATGCGACTTGCCCGCTGGTGAGCAAGGTGCATCGCGGCGTCGAGCAGCACGCCAGGAACGGCCGCACCGTGCTGCTGATCGGCCACAGCGGTCACCCCGAGGTGGTCGGCACGATGGGCCAGCTGCCGCCCGGCGCCATCCTTCTGGTCGAGGACGTGGCGCAGGCCGAGAGCCTGGAGGTGCCCGATCCCGACCGGCTCGCCTACGCCACCCAGACGACCCTGTCGGTGCGCGAGACCGAGGACATCCTGGCGGTGCTGAAGCGGCGCTTCCCTTCGATCGCGGGGCCGCGCCGCGACGACATCTGCTACGCCACCACCAACCGGCAGCGCGCGGTCGAGGCGATCGCGCCGACCGCCGATCTGACCTTGATCATCGGCTCGCCCAACTCCTCCAACTCGGTGCGCCTGGTCGAGGTCGCCCGCGCCGCAGGCTGCCCGCGCGCCGAACTGGTGCAAAACGCGGCCGAGATGGACTGGAGCCTGCTGGAGGGTGCCGCGACGGTGGCGGTCAGCGCCGGGGCCTCGGCGCCGGAGGAGCTGGTCGACGAGCTGATCGCGGCCTGCAGGCAGCGGTTCACGCTGCATCTGCGCGAGATCGAGGTGGTCAAGGAGGACGTCTCGTTCCGGACGCCGCCCTTGCCGCAGAGCCGCCCGCCGTCCGTGCGGCGCGCGCGCCTGATGCCCGCCTCCTCGTGATCGGCCGCCCTTCGCAGCCTCGCCGCTGAGCGCCGGCCACGCCGCGGATGGCGGTCTACACCCCTGTCGACAAGGCTTCGCTCGAGGCCTTCCTGGCGGGCTACGGTCTCGGTCGGCCGCTGGCCCTGGAAGGAATCTCCGAGGGAGTCGAAAACTCCAACTTCCGGCTCGTGACCGAGCGCGGCCGCTACATCCTGACGCTCTACGAGAAGCGGGTCGACCCGGCGGACCTGCCGTTCTTCCTGGGCCTGATGGATCATCTGGCGGCAAAGGGCGTGCCTTGCCCGACGCCGATCCGCGCACGCGACGGCGCGGCGCTGCAACGTCTGTGCGGTCGGCCGGCCGCGATCGTCAGCTACCTCGCCGGAACCTCGGTCAGGCGGGTCGAAGCGGCGCATTGCGCGGCCGTCGGCCAGGCGCTGGCGCGGCTGCATCTCGCCGGCGCGGACTTCGACCCGGTCCGGCCGAACGCCCTCTCGGTCGCCAGCTGGCAGGAGCTGTTCGAAGCGTGCCGCGGCGGCGCGGATCGGCTGCTCGACGGCCTGACGCTGGAGATCGAGACCGAGCTCGATGCGCTGGCGCGCGCCTGGCCCGACGATCTGCCGCAAGGCGTGATCCATGCCGACCTGTTTCCGGATAACGTGTTCTTCGCGCGCCACGCGTTGACCGGCATCATCGACTTCTACTTCGCCTGCGTCGACCTCATCGCCTACGACATCGCGATCTGCCTGAACGCGTGGTGCTTCGAGCCCGACGGCGCGTTCAACATCACCAAGGCGCGGCTGATGCTGGCCGCCTACCGCGCCGAGCGGCCCTTCGCCGACCACGAGCTCGAGGCCCTGCCGCTGCTGGCGCGCGGCGCTGCGCTGCGCTTCCTGCTGACCCGGCTATTCGACTGGCAGAACCGGGTCGAGGGCGCCCTGGTGGCGGTCAAGGACCCGCTCGAGTATCTGCACAAGCTGCGTTTTCACCGGGGCCTGTCAGGCCCCGGCGCCTACGGTCTCGACTAGGCCCTCGTCGCGATGACGTCAGCCCCTGACGGCGACAGCGTCGAGGTGCACACCGACGGCGCCTGCTCGGGCAATCCCGGCCCGGGTGGCTGGGGTGCTGTGCTGCGCTGGCGTGGCCGGCACCGTGAGCTGTCCGGCTTCGAGCCCGAGACGACCAACAACCGCATGGAGCTGCGCGCCGCGATCGCGGCGCTGGAGGCGCTCAAGCGGCCGATGGCCGTGCACCTCCATACCGACAGCGCCTATCTGCGCAACGGCGTCACGACCTGGCTGCCGATCTGGAAGGCGAACGGCTGGCGGACCGCCGACAAGAAGCCGGTCAAGAATCAGGATCTGTGGCGAGCGCTGGACGCGGCGCTGCAGCGTCATCGGGTCGAGTGGCACTGGGTCCGGGGCCACAGCGGCAACCCCGGCAACGAGCGCGCCGACCAGCTCGCCCGAGAGGCGATCCGGGCCGGCCGGACCGCTGGGGTCGGCTAGTCTGGCCCACAGCTGACCGCGGCGGCGATGAACCACCCCTTCGCAGCTGCGGCATCGTCAGCAGAAGCGGTCCCGTCGCAATTGGCTGGCGACCAGCGTGGAACCAACGCGGTCGCGAGGGGGTTGATCCGACACGCGACCGGCTGCGCCACCGAACTCGCGCAAGCCGGCAACAAGCCTTGCACTTCCTCCCCGAGCAAAGGACGCCAGTCATGTTCATGCGAGTCGATCGACTGCTCACCGAACTGCCGATGCCGAAGAAGCAGGATCCCGACGCGGGTGCCGCGCTGCAGGAGCTTCTCGGCGGCAAATACGGCGAGATGTCTACCCTCAACAACTACATGTACCAGAGCTTCAATTTTCGCAGTAAATCGAAACTGCGCCCCATCTATGAGATCGTTGCCAGCATCACCGCCGAGGAGGTCGGGCACGTCGAGCTCGTCTCCAATGGCGTCGCTATGCTCAACAATGGCCCGGACAGCGATGAGACCGGCGACGCCGACATCAGCGATGCGCCCTTCAGCGCCATGCAGGACATCCGCCTCGCCGCCTCCTTTCTGTCAGGTGGCGGGGGCGCCATGCCGGCCGACAGCAACGGGCTGCCCTGGAACGGCACGTTCGTGACGACCACCGGCAACGTGATCATGGACATGCTGTTCAATTTCCACCTCGAGTGCGGCGCTCGAATCCACAAGCTGCGCGTCTACGAGACGATGACGGAGCCGACCGGCCGCGAGGTCTGCGGCTACTTGCTGGTGCGGGGCTCGGTGCACGCCCATGCCTACGCTCTGGTGCTGAAGAAGCTGACCGGGGTCACGATCGAGAAGATGCTGCCGGTCCCGAACATCAACCTCGCGCGCATTCCGGAGTGCCAGAAGTACCTGGACGAGGGCCGGCACCGCTGGCTCTACACCAACAGTCCTAGCGACTACAAAGCGATGGCGGGTATCTGGGGCGTGGGTGAGACTGCGCTGCCTGGCGACCCGCCGGGGGAGCTGGAGGTCGTCGAGGGCGTCCCGGACGGCGGCAGGATTCCTGAACTCAATGGCATGGCTTCAGCCTTCACGCCTGAGTATGCACCCGAAGAGATGTTCGAGGTCGCGAAGAAGCTTTACGCAGCCTCGCGCTGATCTGGCTGTCGCTACCGCCAGGCCCGGGTGGCGGGGTTGCGCAACCGCAGCTTCGGCGGCTCGCTCGCGCCGTGGCCAACCGACCGCCACCCGGAATGAAACGCAGGACGACCAAGCTTTCCCGGGGCATCCGGCTCGAGCGCGCGACGACCGACAATGGACAGCGCGATCTCGCGCAGCCGTGCCGCAAGATGTGCCCGAGGTTCGGCGTGCGTCACGCCCCCAGCCGGCCGGATACGCCCGGGGCTCGTACAGCGCGCTCTGAAACTACAGCTGGTCTGGCTCTAGAGGGTAGCGAGGATGGCCTGGGCGCTGCTCTTCTCGGCCTGGCTGGGCACGTCCTCGACCAGCAGCGTCCTCACCACGCCGTCGTCGACGACCATGGCGTAGCGCTTCGAGCGGGTGCCGAGCCCGACCGCGCTGGCGTCGAAGTCCAGGCCGAGCGCCCTGGTGAACTCGGCGTTACCGTCGGAGAGGAGCTCGACCCGGCCGTCGGACGCGCTCGCCTTCTCCCAGGCGCTCAGCACGAACGGGTCGTTGACCGCGACGCAGACGATGGCGTCGACGCCCTTGGCCTTGATGGCGGCGGCCTGCTGCACGAAGCCCGGCAAATGCTGCTCCGAGCAGGTCGGGGTGAACGCGCCCGGCACCGCGAACAGCACCACTTTCTTGCCCCGGGTGAGCTCGGCGACCGGCACGTCCTTGATTCCCTCGGCGGTCAGCCGCTTGAGATTGGCCGCAGGCAGTCGGTCACCCACCTGGATCATCTGGTCCCTCCCATGGTGCAGGCCCTCGCGCGCCCCGGCCGGGGCCGCATGCTCGCGCTGGCGGCGGACTCTGGCATGGCTCCGGCCGAGGTGCAACGATCGGGCTAAGGTTTTTTCAATTCCCGCGCCGCACCATCGCCCGTGGCCTTGCTGGCGGGAGCCGGACGTTCTAAGTGATGTATATGGGCGTTGAGCATCGTGACGACGGCTCGCTGACCGGGCAACTTCTGGTGGCCATGCCGCATATGGCCGACACGCGCTTTGCGCGGAGCGTGGTGTATTTGTGCGCCCACTCCGCGGAAGGCGCGATGGGGCTGGTCGTCAACCGCCTGATCGACAGCCTGAGCTTCGACAGCTTGCTCGACCAGCTCGGTCTGGAGACCGGCGGCCAGCCCGTCGACCTGCCGGTGCATTTCGGCGGGCCGGTGGAATCCAGCCGCGGCTTCGTGCTGCACAGCGCCGACTACGTGCAGGACTCCACGTTGGTGATCGACGACAACATCGCGCTCACCGCCACCATCGACGTGCTCAAGGCGATCGCCAGCGGCAACGGGCCGAAGGAGCGCGTGCTGGCGCTGGGCTATGCCGGCTGGGCGGCGGGACAGCTCGACGAGGAGATCCAGGCGAACGGCTGGCTGATGGTGCCGGCCGACCACGAGCTGGTGTTCGGCTTCGACAACGAGACCAAGTGGGAGCGGGCGATCGCCAAGCTCGGCGTCGATCTGTCCCTGCTGTCGAGCGAGGCCGGCCACGCCTGACGGCCGGCGCGGCCGACCGGCTGCGCGTCGCCTCTTACGGGATTATCGCTACGGCTGCCGGCTCATACTGAGGCGGCGGCGACCCTCAAACGCGTCTTGGCAAGAGCTGCGGGCTTTCCGCTCGCGCATCGGCGACACGCGACGAGCGGCCCCACGCCGGCCTTCCGGCCGCGCATCCCGCGCTGCGCGCAAAAGAGCAGCCTGCGGACCGCCTCTGAGATACCTTTCGTGCGCCGCCGACGGCGTCGAGGGTCATCGCCTCAGGCCGGGTCTACGGCGCCGATCGCCCGGTCACGTGTGAGGCGCCAAGGGACACTTCTCGCGCGGTTCCGCGTCGCGATCAGCGCCGAAGGTCGCAGGGGGCGCCTGCTCAGAGGGTCTGCCGCGGCCTTTCGCCCGGCGCCGGCAGGGCGGCCGCGGTCGCCGCTTGCTCGGCCTCGAGCCCCTTGATCGCGCGCTGCAGCTTCTCGAAGGCGCGCACCTCGATCTGACGCACCCGCTCGCGCGAGATGCCGTACTGCGCGCTCAGCTCCTCGAGCGTCGTCGGCTCGTCCTTGAGGCGCCGCTCGCTCAGGATGTGCCGCTCGCGCTCGTTGAGCACCGCCATCGCCCGGTGCAGCAGCGACATCCGGTGATCGAACTCGTCGGCGTCGGCGATCGTGCT
The DNA here is from genome assembly GCA_036274135.1 of Geminicoccaceae bacterium. Taxonomy (GTDB): domain Bacteria; phylum Pseudomonadota; class Alphaproteobacteria; order Geminicoccales; family Geminicoccaceae; genus DASUGG01. Next base: position 14,783 of record DASUGG010000004.1, on the reverse strand, counting down.
CTCCTGGCTCGCGGTGTCGTCCACCAGCCAGTCCTGCCACTGGGTCTCGCTGTCGCTGCGCAGCGGCACGTTCAGCGAGTGGTCGGCGCCCTCGAGGCGGCGGTTCATCTCCACCACGTCGCTTTCGGTGACGTCCAGGCGCTCGGCGATCGCCTTGACCGTCTCGGGCCGCAGGTCGCCCTCGTCGATCGCCTGCATCTGCCCCTTCAGCTTGCGCAGGTTGAAGAACAGCTTCTTCTGCGCCGCCGTGGTGCCCATCTTGACCAGCGACCACGAGTGCAGGATGTATTCCTGGATCGCCGCTCTGATCCACCACATCGCATAGGTCGCGAGGCGAAAGCCGCGGTCCGGGTCGAAGCGCTTGACCGCCTGCATCAGGCCGACATTGCCCTCGGAGATGATCTCGTTCAGCGGCAGGCCGTAGCCGCGATAGCCCATCGCGATCTTGGCGACGAGACGGAGATGGCTGGTCACGAGCCGGTGCGCGGCCTCGACGTCGCCGTGCTCCTGCCAGTTCTTGGCGAGCACGAACTCCTCCTCCGGCTCCAGCATCGGAAACCGGCGGATCTCCTCAAGATAGCGCGAAAGGCTCGAGCCCTCCGCCGGAACCGTCAGAAAATTGGCCAACTGGTCGCTCTCCATATCGGCTCGCGCCGATCATATTCGATCGGACCGGCCGAAATCCAGTCCAGCGGCGGACGGCCGTCATGCCTGCAGCGTGCCGCCGTCAGGGTTAACGCCTTTATGGTTAACAAAGGATGAAGGCTGCGCCTGCCGCGCCAGAAGCTCGAACAGCGCGTCGAAAGCTGCCGGCGGTGCCCGCTCGAAGCGCAGACGCTCGCCGCTGACCGGATGCTCGAACCCCAGAAGATGGGCGTGCAGCGCGATCCGCCCGAACCCCTGCAGAAACTCCCGCAGCTCCGGGCCGATCGCGGGCCGGCGGCGTGGCCGATACACCGGATCGCCGACGATGCCGAGGCCGAGCATCCCCAGATGCACGCGGATCTGATGCGTGCGCCCGGTCGCGAGCTCGATCCCAAGGCGCGCGCCGAGCGTGCCCGCGGCCGCCCGGAGACGGTAGCGGGTCAGCGCCGGCTTGCCCCCCTCGACCACCGCCATGCGCTTGCGGTCTCGCGCATGGCGGCCGATCGCCCCCTCGATGCTGCCGGCCGGCTGCGGCGGCACCCCCCAGACGATCGCATCGTAGCCGCGCTCGATCCGGCGCACGCTGAACTGTCCGGCAAGACCGACATGCGCGCGGTCGCCCTTGGCGACCACCATCAGCCCGCTCACCTCCTTGTCGAGGCGATGCACGATGCCGGGCCGCAACACGCCGCCGATGCCCGACAGCGAGCCTTGGCAATGCGCCAGCAGGGCGTTGACCAGTGTGCCGCCGGCATGGCCGGGCGCCGGGTGCACCACCATGCCGGCCGGCTTCTCCAGCACCAGCAGGTGCTCGTCCTCGAACAGCACGTCGAGCGGCAGGTCCTCCGGCTGCGGCCTGGCGGGGCGCGGCTCGTCGACGCGCGCGACGAAGGTCTGGCCCGGTTTGACCCGCGCCGAACCCTCCGCTATCAGGACGCCGTCGCGCTCGACGGCGCCGGCCTCGAGCAGGGCCTGCAGCCGGGTGCGCGACAGCTCGGGCCACCTGCCGGCGAGGAAGCGGTCGAGGCGCTGGCCGGCATCGCCCGGCGCGACGGTCGCGCTCAGCGTTCGATGCGTGGTCCGGGGCATCACGGGGTACGCGGCATGATCGGCGGCTAAGGTGGAGAACATCTCGCGCGTCCTCAAGGTCTTTGTGATCGCCGGCGGCGTGGCGCTGCTGGGCGGCAGCGTGCTGCTGGTCGTGCTGATCCTGACGCGACCGTCCGCCGACCCGGCGGCGCCGCCCGAGACCGCCGCGCGCGCCGAGAATCCCGACGCCGCCGTCGGCGCGCCGTCGGCGCCCCGCCTGTGCGAGCTCGCCCTGCCCGCACCCGGCACGGCGATGGGCGTGCCGCTGCCGGCCGGCGCCCGCATCGAGCAGGTCGTGCCGAGCGGCGGTTGCCTGATCCTCCTGGGGGTCGACGGCGCCGGCAGGCAGTTCGTGGCGCTCGTGGACCCCTATACCGGCGCGCGCCTCAGCCTGCTCCTGATGCGCCCGGCGCCGTGAGGCGCCGGCGTACGGCGCCCGCCGGGCCGGACCGCGGCGGCGAGCAGGCCGAGGCGGTGATCGAGGAGGTCGGCGCGCGCGGCGACGGCATCGCCCGGCTGGACGATCTGCGCCTGTTCGTGCCGCTGACCCTGCCGGGCGATCATCTGACGGTGCGCCTCGGCGCGCGGCGCGAGGGCGGCTTCGCGGCCGAGCCGCTCGCCTGGCACCGGCGGGCGCCGCGCGCCGCGCCGCGCTGCCCGCATTTCGGCGTCTGCGGTGGCTGCCAGCTTCAGCATCTCGAGCCGGCGGCCTACGCCGCCTGGCAGTGCTCCCAGGTCGCGACGGCGCTGGCGCGGCGCGGTCTCGCCGGCATCGCCGTCGAGCCGCCGGCGCCGATGCCGCCCGCCACTCGCCGCCGCGCCCGCATCGCCTTCGCGCGCCGCGGCGAGCATCTGATCCTCGGCTTTCGCGGCCGCGCCGGCCATCGCGTCGTCGATGTCGAGGCCTGCGCGGTGCTGCTGCCCGCGATCGTCGACCTGCTGCCCCCGCTGCGCACGGCGCTGACGGCGCTGCCGCTTGCCACCGGCGGCGGCGAAGTGCTGGTCACCGCGACCGACAGCGGCCTCGATCTGGTGCTGCTGACCGCCGCCGAGCCCGGTCTCGCCGACCGCGAGGGGATCGCGGCGCTGGCGGCGCGCTGCGATCTCGCGCGGGTGTCGTGGCAGGCGGCACCGGAGGCCGAGCCCGAGCCGATCCTGCAACGCCGCCCGGTGACCGTGATCTTCGGCGGCGTCCCGGTCGCGCCGCCGCCCGGCGCCTTCCTGCAGGCCAGCCTCGAGGCCGAGGCGCGGCTCCGCGCGGCGGTGCACGCGGCGATCGTACCCGCGATCGAGGAAGCCGGCAGGCTCGCCGACCTGTTCGCCGGCTGCGGCACCTTCGGGCTGCCGCTCGCCGCGACCGGCTGCCGGGTGCGGGCGTTCGATGCGCAGGCGGCCATGCTGGCGGCGCTCTGCGGCGCGGCGCGCGCCGCCCGGCTCGCCGACCGGGTCACGGCGGAACTCCGCGATCTCGAGCGCGCGCCGCTCGCGGGCGCCGAGCTCGAGGGGCTGGATTCCGTGATCCTCGACCCGCCGCGCGCCGGCGCGCGGGCGCAGACGCAGGCCCTCGCAGCCTCGCAAGTCGCGCGCATCGCGATGGTCTCCTGCAACCCCGCGAGCTTCGCACGCGACGCCCGCATCCTGGCAGACGGCGGCTACTTGCTGCAGGGCGTGCGGCTGGTCGACGCCTTCCTGTGGTCCGCCCAGATTGAGCTGGTCGGCAGCTTCGTACGGCGGTGAGGCGTCGCCGGGGGCGCCGCACCTGTCACGCCTGCGACGCGTCCGGGGCGTCCGGTTTGCGCCTGGGACGGACGTCGGCTCTGCGCGGCAAGCTCGGCGCTTGATTCGCGGCGGCCGCCCCTCTACATAGGAGCGGTCTTCGGGTCCCCTTCGTCTAGCGGTCCAGGACGTCGCCCTCTCACGGCGAAAACAGGGGTTCGAGTCCCCTAGGGGACGCCAGGCCTGCAGCCATTGGCGAAAGCTTACGTGGTGGCCGTTGCGCCTCACACGCATCTTGATGCCCATTTTTTCGCCTGAGAAGTTCCTCGCTGGCGCGATCGTCGAGGTTCCTGGCGATCGTGGCAAATCGCCGGCAGAGTCATGGCTGGCACGATGCGGAAGTCCGGAATGAAGGAAGTCCCGCTGTCCGTGCTGAAGGACGATTTCTCGCGCTTCTTGCATGAGGCGGAAAGGCAGCACATCGTCATCACGCGCTACGGGAAGCCGGCCGGCGTCTTGATCGGCTTCGAGTCGGAGGACGACTGGTTCGACCATCGCCCGGAGACCGACCCCCGCTTTCCGCGTCCGATCGAGAAGGCGCGCGCGAGCCTCCATGCAGGACGCGGCGTTCCATTGGAGGACGTATTCCTATCGATGGAGCAGATCAGATCGAGCTCTGTGTGCGTCCGAGCGGCTCGGTTCTCTTGCGGCAGTTGCCGGCTCCCGCTGTGCGTAGAATCTCGCTGGGCCCGCGACCGACCGTGACGATCGAGGATAGGAACGTGGCGATGGCCGAAAGTGGTTCGGCCGGCGCGCCAGGCATGCCGCCGGCTCAGCGGCCGGCGGTGAGGCGCGGCGGCGCGCGCCAGCGCAGCTCGGCGGTCAGCGCGGCGTGGTCGGACAGCGCGCGCACCTGCAGATCGTTGAACTGCTCGGCGCGCATCTCCGGCACCGTGAGCTGGCCCGAGCGCAGCAGCATGTAGTCGATGCGCCGGCGACGCCAGCTGTCGGTGCCCCCCAGGCCTTGTCCCGGATCGCGAAAGCCGAGCGCCGCGAGCTGGCGGATCATCCGGTGGTATTCGGCGCCCGGATCGCGCCTCGCCGCCGCCGAGCCGTCGATGTTCAGATCGCCCATCAGGATCGCCGGCAGGGACGGCTCCGAGCGCGCGCGGATGAACGCCGCGAGCTCTTCGATCTGCGCCTCGCGGATGTCGGGGTCGTTGGCCTGGAGATGGGTGACGAAGAGGTCGAGCTGATCGCCCTGAGACGCCCTGCCGCCGCGCCACAGCCGGGCGTGTAGCACGCCCTTGGCGGCCAGGGCATCGGCGCCGCGCGCCGCGCGGTAGGCCCTCGAGGCGCTCGCGACGACCGGCAGCCGGCTGGCGATCGCCACCTCGCCGCCGAGCCACGCCAGGGCGACGTCGTCGGTCAGGAACGCGCCGATCCGCGCCAGGCTCGGCGCCGCCGCGGCAGGACCTGCCAGCACCGCGAAGGCGCGGCCGTCGGGCAGCAACGGGCGGCCGCAGGCGCCACCGGCCCGCTGCATCGCCGCGAAGATCTCGCCGCGCCGCGCATCGTTGATCGTCTCGTTCAGCGCGACGAGGTCGAAGCAGGCGAGCGTCTCGCCGATCGCCGCGGCACGCGCCGCCGTGTTCGGCCAATGCTTGGCCGAGACGGTGCCGAAGCTCCATGGCGTGACGAACTGGACGTTGTACTGCGCGACGCGCAGGGTCTCGGGGTCCGGGGCGGCGCGCGGCACCGGCGGCGGGCCCGCGTCGGCGGCGAGGACGAGGCTCCCGATCAGCGCGAGCCCCACCAGAGCGCCGATCAGGCGTGCCGCGGACGCGATCGGCGGTGCCGCCGGTGCCGCGGCGGGCCCGAAGGTTGCGTGAAGGGTGGTGCGGTCCGATGCCGCGCGCCCGGTCATGGCGCGAGCCTAGCCGAAGCGCCGGCGCGGCGCATCCGTCGATGATCCCGGCCGCGGCCGGCCGACGCCGTCAGCCGAGATCGGAGCTCCGCTCTGCCGCGGAACGCGCCAGCAGCCTCGCGAGCGCCGCCTCCAGCCGGTCGATCAGCGTCTCGGCCTTCTCGCGGTTTCGCGTCCATGTGCTCGACGGCACGTCGCCGGTATCGCCGAGAGCGTGCACATGACCGGACAGCTCGTGCAGCTCGAGCTGGGCGTTCTGCGCCAGTTCGGCGCGCTGCGCGTCGCCGGCGCTGCGATAGCCCGCCGCCAGGCTCTCGAGGCGCCGCCTGGCGCTGCGCAGGATGGTCGCCATGCTGCGCTGGCGAAAGGCCGAGCCGCCGTCACCGAGATCGGCATTGAAAGCGACGCTCCGCTCGCCGGCCCCGGCTGGCGCCGCGTCCACCCGTTCGAGCTGCGCCCGCACCGCCCCGAGGTCGCGCCGCAGGCCGTCGATCAGCGCCAGCTCCGAGGCCGTCGTCGCCATCGTCGTCGAGATGCTGGCCAGCAGCACCACGGCGAACGCGGTGAGCAGCAGAAAGAGCCTTTCATGTTCCGATGCGTGGAAGCGTCGCATGCCGAACAAGGCTGTCCCCGATCCTTGCCATCGAGATTGCCGGCATCACCACCTTCGCCGCGACCGTTTAACAATTCATGAACGTCCCGCGCCGCCTGGCCGAAAGCGGTTGCGCTGCCGCCCGCGCGGCCTCCGGCGTCGCCACGCCGGGGCGCATCCGGTCTGGCCCTGGCTGGCCGCATGCGCTAGGACAGGCCACCACTTCGCCCGCGAGGCCGTATGCGATCGTCCGGACGTGCCGCCGACCAGTTGCGCGAGATCAGCCTGGAGCCGGGCTGTGCGCCGCAGGCCGAGGGCTCCTGCCTGATCCGCGCCGGCAACACCCACGTGCTCTGCACCGCCACGGTGCAGGAGCGGGTGCCGCCGTTCCTGCGCAACAGCGGCCGCGGCTGGGTCACCGCCGAGTACGGCATGCTGCCGCGCGCCACCGAGCGGCGCACCGATCGCGAGGCGGCGCGCGGCCGCCAGTCCGGGCGGACCCAGGAGATCCAGCGCCTGATCGGCCGCAGCCTGCGCGCGATCACGAGGCTCGAGGCGATCGGCGAGCGCCAGATCCTGCTCGACTGCGACGTCCTGCGCGCCGACGGCGGCACGCGCACCGCTTCGATCACCGGCGCCTACGTGGCCCTGCACCAGGCCCTGCAGCGCCTGGTCGACGCCGCCGAACTGCCGGCCCTGCCGCTGCGCGAGCCGGTCGCCGCGGTCGCCTGCGGCATCGTCGAGGGGGAGGTGCGGCTCGATCTCGACTACGCTGAGGACAGCGCCGCGCAGGCGGACGCCAATTTCGTGCTGTCCGGCTCAGGCCGCCTAGTCGAGGTCCAGTTCACGTCCGAGGACGTGCCGCTGCAGCGCGAGCAGTTCGAGGCGATGCTCGACCTCGCCGAGACGGGCGTGCGCCGGCTGATCGCTCTGCAGCGGCAGGTCCTGGGACTGAAATCCTGAGATTGCCCCGGCGCTTTCGCGACGCGCGCCTGGTGCTCGCGACCCACAACCGCGGCAAGCTGCGCGAGTTCGCCGCCCTGCTGAAGCCGTACGGGGTCGCGGTGGTCGCGAGCGGCGCCCTCGGTCTGCCAGAGCCGGTCGAGGACGGCGCAAGCTTTGCCGCCAACGCCCGCATCAAGGCGCACGCCGCGGCGAAGGCCGCGGGGCTGCCGGCGCTGGCCGACGATTCCGGCCTCGTGGTGCAGGACCTGGACGGCCTGCCCGGGGTCCATTCGGCGCGCTGGGCCGAGCCCGACAAGGACTTTGCGCGCGCCATGGCGCGGGTGCGCGACGAGCTCGTGGCGCGCCACGGCAGCTTCGAGCGCGCCGAGCCCGCCGCCGCGTTCGTCGCCGTACTGTGTCTCGCTTGGCCGGACGGCCACGAGGAACTGGCGCTCGGCCGGGTCGAGGGCGAGCTGGTCGATCCGCCGCGCGGCAAGGGCGGCTTCGGCTACGATCCGATGTTCCGGCCCGCCGGCCACCGGCAGACCTTCGCCGAGATGTCCCTGGCGCAGAAGCAGGCCCTGAGCCACCGTGCGCGCGCCTTCCGCCAGCTGCTCGCGGACTGCTTCCAGCCCGCCTGAAGGCCCAGCTCTCACTCGACCAGGGGCCGGTACAGCTCCGGCCGCCGGTCGGCGAGGTAGCTGTTGGCCAGGCGCGAGGCCGACAGCCGCGCGGGATCGAGATCGGCCATAAGTAGCTGCTCGTCGCGGCCCGCCCGGGCAAGGTCGGCGCCGTCCGGCCCCACCACGCAGCTCTGGCCGCAGTAGCGCACAGCACCTTCCCGGCCGCAGCGGTTGGCGTAGGTGAGGAAGACCTGGTTTTCGAGCGCGCGCGCCGGGATCAGGATGCGGGCCACGGCCTCGAACGGGTCCATGAGCGCGGTCGGCACCGCCACCAGATCGACGCCCGCGAGCGCCAGCAGACGGACGCTCTCGGGAAACTCCACGTCGTAGCAGATCAGAACTCCGACCCGGATGCCGTCCAGCTCGACGACCGCGGGCGCGCTCGCCCCGGCGCGAAACATGCGACGGTCGAGGTCGCCGAACAGATGGCACTTGCGGTAGTTGGCAAGGCAGAGGCCATCCCGCCCGATCAGGCATGCGGCGTTGTAGATCGCGCCGTCTACGCCCCGCTCGGGATAGCCGGCCAGGAGCGCGATGCCGTATTGCCTTGCGAGCGCTGCGACCCGGGCGAGCGCCGGGCCATCGGCCGGCTCGGCAAGCTGCGATGCCTGCTCGGCACCGATGTTGTAGCCGGAGAGGAACATCTCGGGGCAGATCATGAGGCGCGCCCCGAGGCCGGCGGCCTCTGCGGCGCGGGCCTCCAGCAGATCGAGATGGCGGGCGACGGAGCCGGCCTCGGCCGGACCCTGGAAGAGCGCGACGCGCATCGTCGCACCTTCTTTTGCGGCCGGCGCGCTGTTGCTCAGCTTTCCTCCTTCGACCACGCGCCGAGCAGCTTGGGCAGGTCGCCGAACCGGGCGATCAGGCCGAACACCAGGACCGCGATCAGCATGAACAGCACCGCCACCGACGCCATGACCGGCGTGTAGCCGTAACGCAGGCTGTTGAAGATCTTGATCGGCAAGGTCTCGACGGTGAAGCCCGCCACCATGTAGGCGATGATGTACTCGTTGAGGCTCAGCACGAAGGCGAAGGCGTAGCCGGAGATCAGGTAGGGGCGGACCAGCGGCAGGACCACGGTGCGGAACACCGTGCGGTCGTCCGCGCCCATGACCTGCGAGGCCTCCATCAGCTGGCGATCGATCGATTCCAGGCCGAGCGAGATCGTGACCAGCGGCAAGGTCACGAAGAAGATCGCGTGCGAGATCAGCGTCGCGATCATCTGCCCGTAGAAGCCGGTGCTGACCCAGAACACGAGGAAGCCGAGCGCCGTGATGACCGGCGGCAGGGTGAAGGGCGCCAGCCCAAGCGCGAACAGCGCCTTGGCGTACCAGATCCCATGCCGCCACAAGAAATATGCCAGCGGAAACGCGACCGACAGAGCAAGCGCCGCCGACAGCGTCGCGATGATCAGGCTGTTCTTGAGCGCGTTCAGCCAGTCGGACTCGCGGAACAGGTCGACGTACCAAGCCAGCGAGAGGCCGCGCGGCGGGAAGAGGAGCTGCTTCTCGGCGTTCAGCGACACGCCGGCCACCACGACGAGCGGCGCCGCCAGGAACAGCACCACGAGCGCCATGAAGAGGTTGCGTCCCGCGTTGCTCACCCCTCGAGCCTCCGCTGCTGCCCGAACATCAGGGTGAGCGCCACGAGCGCGAGACAGACCAGCATCAGAAAGACGGCCATGGCGGCCGCGAACGGGATGTTCGACTGGAAGATCGCCTGGTCGGTGATCAGGACGGACAGCGTCCAGTGCTCCGGCCGGCCGAGGACCTGCGGCAGCAGGAAGGCGCCGAGATTGAACACGAACACCAGGATCAGCGCGCTAATGATCGAGCGGCGCAGCACCGGCACGACCACCGAGAAGAAGGTGCGCAGCGGCGATGCGCCGAGCATCCGCGACGCCTCGGGCAGCTCCGGGTCGAGGCGGGAGAGCGCCGGATAGAGCACCAGTACCGAGTAGGGGAAGCACAGGTAGCAGAGGCCGACCAGCAGCGCGCCGAAGCTCGGCGTCCACGCCACCGGCTGCGCCAGCAGACCGACGAAGTAGAGCAGGTTCGAGACGCCGGCGGTGCGCGACAGCAGGGTCGACCAGGAAAAGCCGATGATCACTTCCGACAGCGACAGCACCGCGAGGATGAAGACGAGGACGCGCACCTGCGCGGGGCGGCGCATGCGGGTGAGAAAATACGTGAAAGGAAACGCCACGCAGACCACAGCCGCGGCGGCCAGCGCCGAGATCCAGATCGAGAAGGCCAGCGCCTTGCCGAAGAACGGCGAGAGAAAGCGCGCATAGTTGGCGAACTCAAAGGCCGGCTCGTAGAACGCGCCCTCGACGCGGTGGAAGAAGCTGACCGCGAGCATGATGCCGAACGGCACGACGAAGAACACGGCCAGCATGGCCGCCGGATAGAGCAGCAGGGCGTGCTGGCGCAGGCTCGGCGAGGTCGGCCGCGTCGCGGCAGCCCGCGGCAGCCGCAGCTCGTCGGACGCGGAAGCCGGGGCGGGGCCGGTCATGACGGCAGGACGACGCAGGCGGAAGCCGGCAGCTCGACCGCGACGGCGTCGCCGATCTCGATCGGCGGCCGCTCGCGCGGCGTGGTGACCGCCAGCAGCTGCTGCTCGCCGCAGCGCACGGTGATCTCGATGGAAGCGCCCAGATCGCGGACGAAGCTGACCTCGCCGCGCAGATGGTTCTCTCCGTTCGTCTCAGTCGGGCGGACGTGGACCTCCTCGGGGCGGATCAGCAGGGTGACGTGCGTCCCCTCGGCGATCGCGGCGGGAACGCTGGCGACGCGGATCGGCTGGCCGTGGACCAGCACGGCGTCCCGGCCGCGGAGGGTGCCCGGAACCAGATTGCTGATGCCGATGAAGTCGGCGACGAAGGCATTGCTCGGGCTGCGATAGGTATCGAGTGGCGCGGCGACCTGCTGCACCCGGCCATGGTCCATGACGACGACGATGTCGGCCATGGTCATGGCTTCGCGCTGGTCGTGGGTGACCACGATGGTCGAGATCCCGAGGCGCCGCTGCAGCAGCCGCAGCTCGATCTGCATCGTCTCGCGCAGCTTGGCGTCGAGCGCCGAGAGCGGCTCGTCGAGCAGAAACAGCGCCGGGTTCAGCGCGAGCGCGCGCGCGATCGCGACCCGCTGGCGCTGACCGCCGGAGAGCTGCGAGACAGGCCGGTCGATCACGCCCGGAAGGCGGACCAGCTGCAGCAGCTCCTCGGTCCGCCGCCGGCGCCCGGCCTTGTCGACGCCCCGGATCGTCAGGCCGTAGGCGATGTTCTCGCCGACCGAAAGATGCGGAAACAGCGCCAGCGACTGAAATACCATGCCGAAGTTGCGCTTGTGCGCGGGCACGTCGGTGAGGTCCCGGCCATCGAGGCGGATGCGGCCCTCGGTCGGCGTCTCGAGGCCGGCGATGCAGCGCAGCAGGGTGGTCTTGCCGCAGCCGGACGGCCCGAGCAGGCAGATCAGCCTGCCATGCGGGAACTCGAGATCGACGTCGACCAGCGCCTGGAGACCGCCGAACGACTTGCTCACATGCTCGAGGCGCAAGGTCATGACGTCTCCGCACGCCTGTCGCTCGGCGCCGCCGGGTCGACGCGTGCCGGCCGGAACCGGGACAAACGTCAGCCGGCGATCATCTCGGTCCACTTCTGATTGAGCCAGTCGTCGCGCTGGACGTACATGTCGTAGCGCGGAAGGATCGGCGGAATCTCGCTCGCGACCGCGGCGAACTCCTCGTCGCTGAGGTCCAGCAGGTCGCGCCTCACGGTCGGCGCCGTGCCGACCTTGCGCGACAGCTTGGCCTGGATGTCGGGACGGCACATGTAGTCGATGAAGACCTGCGCCTCCTCCAGGGCCTGCGACGCCTTCGAGGCGCACCAGGACCCCGAATCCAGCACGCCGCCCTCCTGCGGGAAGGTCGAGCGTACCGGCTGGCCCTGGGCAGCCGCCAGACCCGTCACGTCGTGATAGTACTGGCCCATCGGGATCTCGCCGGCCTGCAGCGCCTGCTGGAACTGGCCCTCGTCGCGATACCAGAGCCGGACGTTCGGCTTTACCTCGGCCAGCTTGTCGAGCACCTGGAGGATGCCGTCCTCGCTGTCCAGGATCTGGTCGCCGCCGAACCAGGTCTTGGCGGTGATCTCGAGCAGGAAGGAGTTGCTGACCAGCGCGAGCAGCCCGATGCGATCGGCGTTCGCCGGATCCCAGAGCGCCTTCCAGGACGTGGGAGGCTCGGGGTACTCGTTGGTGTTGGTCACGAGCGTGATGTACCAGGAGACCGCGCCGATCGCGCTGATCCGGCCGTCCGGATAGCGCTGGACGAAATGCGGCTCCAGATTCTTGCTGTTGGGAAGCTTGGCCTCGTCCAGGGGCGCCCAGAGCTCGGTGTTCTGGCCCTTGATGCGCGTGACCTGCGCCATCATCGAGACGTCGGCGGGGGCGATGTTGCCGCGCGCCGCAGTCTCGAGCTGGACCAGCCAGGCCTCGCCGGTCGGCTCGGCGATCGACTCGATCTCGATCCCGGTCTCCTCGGTAAAGGCCGGGTAGATGTGCTCGTCGAAGGAATCTTTGAAGTAGCCGCCGTAGGTGCCGACCTTGAGCGTGCTGGCGGCGCGGCTCCGAATCGCCGGAAAGCCTACGACCGTCGTGGCGGCTACCGCGCCCGCCGCCGCCAGGAGAGCGCGGCGGTTGATCGCGACCGCGGCAGGACCGTTTCGCCCGGAGAGACGCTGCATGTGCCGATCCCCCATCCCTGCTGCCCTGCGAAGAGGACAGCGCGCCTCGTTTGATTCTGGCGTCATTGATAGCGGGCGGAGAGTTGCGTTGTCAAAAGCGTCACGATCGGCCTCTCGGAACGCAGACGCGCAGAATGCAGCCGCCCGCCGCCGCCTCCGGCCGCTGGCCGAACGGCAAGCGTGCCGGAAACATCTTGCGCCTTGCGCCTCCTCGGCGCACTCTCGCCTATCAAGTCATGGATCGGGAACTCGCATTCGGGTACAGTTCTTCGGTATTGTTCGAGGCGCTCCGACACGGCGGAGACCACAGAAATGATGGTCGGCATCACCTACGATCTTCGCGAAGACTATTTGCGCCAAGGATGTGACGAGGAGGACGTGGTCGAGTTCGACTGCGTCGAGACCATCCTCGCCATCGAGTCGGCGCTAGGCTGGCTCGGCCACGCTACGGACCGCATCGGCGATGTCCGTGCGCTCGTCCGCCGCCTCGAGGAAGGCGATCGCTGGGACCTGGTCTTCAACATCGCCGAAGGACTGCAGGGTTTCGGCCGCCAGGCGCTGGTGCCGGCGCTGCTGGACGCCTATGCGATCCCCTACACGTTCTCCGACCCGCTCACCTTGGCCCTCACGTTGCACAAGGGCATGGCCAAGCATGTCGCCCGCGATCGGGGAATTGCCACGGCGGACTTCGAGATCGTCGGGGCCGTTGCGGACCTCGACAACGTGGCGCTGCCGTTCCCGCTGTTCGTGAAGCCGGTCGCCGAGGGTACCAGCAAGGGGATCGGCCAGACGTCGAAGGTCCAGGACGGCACCGAACTGCGCGCGCAGTGCGCGCGCCTGCTGGCGCGCTACCGCCAGCCGGTGCTGGTCGAGACGTTCCTGCCCGGACGCGAGTTCACCGTCGGCATCCTCGGCACCGGCGAGGCCTGCGATGCGCTCGGCGTCATGGAGAACCTGCTGCAGCAAGAAGCCGAGCCCGAGATCTATTCGTACGCCAACAAGAAATATTACGAGCGGCGGGTGCGCTTCCGCCTGGCCGCAGATGCCGCGGCCGCCGCGGCCGTGCAGACGGCGCTCGACGTGTGGCGGAGCCTCGGTTGTCGCGACGGCGGCCGTGTCGACCTGCGCTGCGACACGGCGGGACGCGTCTGCTTTCTTGAGGCGAACCCGCTGGCCGGCCTGCACCCGAACTCCGACCTCGTGATCCTCGCCCGGTTGAGCGGCGTTCCCTACGTCGAGCTGATCGAGCAGATCGTCGCTTCGGCGGTGCGCCGTTGCGGGGCGCGATCGGCCAGGGCGGCGCCGGCGTTCGGCGAGCTGCATCCCGCGGCGCAGCTCTGAGCGCGCCGCCGGCCTGCCGCGTGCGTGTCGGCGCAGCGCCGGTCGCGGACCGGTCCGGAGGTGTGCGCTTCCAGCATATCGCGGTTGGACCTATGATGCTTCGAGGGGCGCCAGGCTATGGAACGCAGGCTGGTCACCATCCTCGCGGCTGACGCGGTCGGCTACAGCCGCTTGGTCGCGAACGACGAAGAAGCCGCGCTCGCCCTCTTCGACGAATGCAGCGCGGCGATGACGGATCTCGTCCGCAATCACCATGGCCGCGTGTTCGGCGGCGCCGGCGACAGCCTCATCGCCGAGTTCGCGAGTCCTGTCGAGGCGCTGCGCTGCGCCGTGCAGATGCAACGCGAGGTCGCCGGCATCAACGAGAAGCTGGCGGAGGAACGGCGCATGCAGTTTCGCGTCGGCCTGAACCTCGGCGACGCCGTGGTCGAGCAGGGCGTTCTGTTCGGCGACGCGGTCAATATCGCCTCGCGCCTCGAAGGCCTGTCCGCGCCCGGCGGCGTCTGCATCTCGGGCAACCTCTACGAGCATGTGAAGCATCTGCCGGATTTCGGCTTTCAGGACCTCGGCCCGGTCAAGCTCAAGAACATCCCGGTGCAGGTGCATGCCTATGCCGTGCAAGGCACCAGTTTGCGGCCTTTCGGCAGGCGCCGGGCGCGGTTGGCCTGGGCGGCGGCCGCCGCCGTCCTGGCGCTCGCCGCCGCCGCGGGCCTCTGGCGGTTCATGCCCGTCCCGCCCGAGAGCGGCGGGGTTCCGGAGCCCGCGCTCGCCTCGCATCCGTCCATCGCCGTCCTGCCGCTTGAGAATCTGAGCGGTGACCCGCAGCAGGAATACTTTAGCGACGGCATCACCAACGACATCACGACCGATCTCTCGAAGTTCCCGGACCTCTTGGTGGTCGCCAGCAATTCGGCCTTCACTTTCAAAGGCAGACACATCAAGGTCCAGGAGATCGGCGCCGAACTCGGCGTGCGCTATCTGCTCGAGGGAACGATGCAGAAAGCCGCCGACCGGCTGCGCATCAATGCCCAGCTCATCGACGTCACGAGCGGCATGCATCTGTGGGCGGATCGCTACGACCGCGAGGCGGAGCACATCTTC
>DASUGG010000003.1:0-6702 GCA_036274135.1 Geminicoccaceae bacterium | reverse complement strand
AGCCGGCCGCCGGCATCGATGAACGCCTGCCGAAGCGCGCGCACCAGGCAGCGGTTGTCGACCTGGTGGTCGTCCGGGCTGTAGATCGCGGCGACGGCACCCGGATGCAGATGCGGTTCGCGGGCGCGCGCCTCGCGGCCGGACAGCCATACCAGATCGATGCCCATACGGCGCTGGAAGTCGAAGCTGAAGCGCAACTGCTGCACGTCGTCGCGGGTGAGGCCGACGACCAGGGTGCCTTCCTGGCGCAGGCCCACCTCGATCCCGGTCGCGCGCTCGACCTCGGCGGCGAAGTCGGGCCAGCGCCGCTGCGCCTGCCGGTTCAGCGCGAACAGGGCCTCTTCGCTCGGCTCAGTCTCGACGCCTGCCGCGAGCATGCCGGCGGCCGCCCAGCTGGCGCCATGCCCGGCCTCGCCCCGATCGAACAGATCGACGGTGCAGCCGGCGGCCGCCAGCCGCCAGCCGATGCCCAAGCCGACGACGCCACCGCCGATGATGGCGACTCGCTGCCCGGAAGCTGTGGAGGTTGTGCTGATCAGAGCCTCCGTACGCTGGCATTACCCAGCTCACGTTCGATGGGTGTGTTCTCAGCCGGCACCGCGTCGGATGGGCCAGCACCCCAGCTCAAAGCTTTAATCTGCGCTCTCGCGCGGCAAATGCAAGGGCCATCCTCGCAGCGCCGAGGCGGCGTGTAGTTGCGCCCCTGCCATCGTTTCATGCTAGCGTCGCAGCGGCGGCGGCGGAGCCGCTTTGACATCGGAATCGCGCGTGGCCCGAGAATTTCGACCGGACAGAGCCGAGGCGCTGAAGGAGATCGTCGCCGGCGCGCTCGCGGACCGGACGCCGCTCGAGGTGGTCGGCGGCGGCTCCAAGGCAGCGCTCGGGCGGCCGCTCGATCTGCCGCGCCTGCGGGTCGACGGCCTGTCCGGCATCGGCGCGTACGAGCCCGAGGAGCTGGTGCTGACCGCGGCCGCCGGCACGCCGATGGCCGAGATCGAGGCGCGCCTCGCCGACAACCGCCAGCAGTTGGCCTTCGAGCCGGCGGACTACGGCGCGCTGTTGAGCGGCAAGCCGGGCCAGGGCACGATCGGCGGCGTGCTCGCCTGCAACCTCTCGGGTCCTCGCCGGATCAAGGCCGGCGCCGCACGCGACCATTTTCTCGGCGTCCAGGCGGTCACCGGCCGCGGCGATCTGATCAAGGCCGGCGGCCGGGTGGTCAAGAACGTGACCGGCTACGATCTCTGCAAGCTGCTGGCCGGCAGCTTCGGCACGCTCGCGGTGATGACCGAGGTCTCGGTCAAGGTGCTGCCCGCCGCCGAGGAGACGCTGACGCTGCTGCTCGGCGGGCTAGGGCCCGCGGACGGGCTCGGCGCGCTGCGGACGGCGATGGCGAGCGCCTACGACGTCTCCGGCGCCGCCTACCTGCCGCCTGCGGCGGCGGCGCGCTCCGGCGTCGCGCCGGATGCCGGGATCGCGGCGCTGCGTCTCGAGGGGCCGGGCGCGTCGCTTCGCCACCGCGCCGACGCACTGAAGGACCTGCTGCGCCTGCCGGGGGCCGAGATCGCCGAGCTCGACACGCCGGGCTCGCGGACGCTCTGGCGCGAGGTACGCAACGCCGCGCTCCTGCCCGCGGGCGTGCTCTGGCGGCTCTCCGTGCCGCCCGATGCCGCGGCGGCGCTGCTCGAGGCGCTGGCGCAGCTGCGGCCGCACTGGCTCGCCGACTGGGCTGGCGGTCTGATCTGGCTCGCGCCCGACGCCACGGCGGCCGAACTGCCCGACGGCGGCGCCGGCGCGATCCGCAGCGCGCTGGCCTTGCATGGCGGTCACGCGACGTTGATCCGCGGCGATGCCGATCTACGTGGTAGAATCGATGTTTTCCAGCCCCAGCCGGGGCCGCTCGCGCGCCTCAGCGCCAGGGTCAAGGAGAGCTTCGATCCGGAGCATGTCCTCAATCCCGGCCGCATGTACCGCGACCTTTGAGATCGCCTCGCTCGCCCGCGCCCGCTCCTGGCAGGCGCTCGGCCTGCTCGTCGTCCTGGGCCTGGTCGGCTGCCAGCAGCCGGAGCCGAGCTTTCAGGTCGAGCGCTCGCGCTCGTACCAGCAGGACAAGATGGTGGTGTGGGACAAGATCCTGCAGTTTCTGCAGGCCAACGACATCAGGGTGCGGCAGAGCGACCTGACGCGCGGCACGATCGAGGCGGAGCGCCTGCACTACCAGGACGCCGGCTGGGCCTATTGCAAGCTCGCCATAGGAACCGATCGAAGCGGCAACACGTCCCGGCCGCGGCGCGCGCGCCAGCGGATCGATCGAGACCTCTCACTCGCGATAACGGTGAGCGAGGTCGACGCCACGACCGACGTGATGCTGGATACGAGGTTCACCGAGCGGCAAGTCCATCCTTGGAGAAACCTGCCGTTTACGACCGGCTGCGTCTCCAAGGGCGTGCTCGAGAAGGCGCTGCTCGACGCAGTCTGAGCGGCCGCGCAAAGTCCGGGTAACGTCGCAGCAAGCGCGAGAGGCTTGCCGCTAGGAACCGCGCTTTGCTAGAAAGCGCCATGCTGCGGGTCCTTCATTTTCCCCTTTGCCCCTTCTCCCGCAAGGTCCGCGTCGCCCTTCGCGAAAAGGAGGTTCCGGCCGAGCTCGTGCCGGTCGAGCCCTGGCGCTGCGACGACAGCCTGCTCGCCCTCAACCCGGCGGGCGAGGTGCCGGTGATCGAGGACGGCGAGCTCGTGGTGCCCGACAGCGGCGTGATCTGCGAGTACCTCGAGGAGATCCGCCCGGAGCCGAGCCTGATGGGCAAGACGGTGGCCGAGCGGACCGAGACCCGTCGCCTGGTGGCGTGGTTCGACGCCAAGTTCGTGCGCGACGTCACCGACCTGGTCTGGCGCGAGAAGCTCATCAAGCGAATCAGGGACAAGGACACGCCGGATTCGCACGCGGTGCGCGCCGGGCTCAACAACATCCACCTGCATCTCGAGTACATCGCCTATCTGTTCGAGCGGCGGAACTGGCTGGCGGGCGAGAGCCTGAGCCTGGCCGACATCGCGGCGGCGGCGCAGCTTTCGGTGCTCGACTATCTCGGCGACGTACCGTGGGATCGCCATCCCGGCGCCAAGCTCTGGTATTCGCGCATCAAGTCGCGGCCGAGCTTCCGGCCGCTGCTCGCCGACCGCCTGCCCGGCCTCAGGCCCCCCGAGCACTACGACGACCTGGATTTCTGATCGCGCCCCAGCTTCTTTCCGCGATCGGTCCCATATCATGGTTATGGCGAGAGCAGCGCAGCATCAACGCAGCGATCCGGATCTGCGAGCGGCGATTCGCGCGCAGGCGCAGGCGCTCGGCTTCGATGCGGTGGGCTTTGCGGCACCTGACCTGCCTCGCCACCTCCAGGCTGCCTATCGCCGGTACATCGCGGAAGGCCGCGAGGGCGACATGGCTTGGCTCGCGCGCGATCCCGAGCGCCGCCAGAATCCGCGCGGCCTCTGGCCCGAGGCGCGAAGCGTGATCGTGCTGGGCATGAACTACGGGCCGGACGAGGATCCGCTCGCGAATCTCGCCCGGAGGGACCTCGCCACGATCTCGGTCTATGCCCGCCACCGCGACTACCACGACCTGATCAAGGGCCGCCTGAAGCAGCTCGCCTCGCGCCTGCATCACGACCTCGGAGCGGCGGTCAAGGTGTTCGTCGACACAGCACCCGTGCTCGAGAAGCCGCTCGCGCAGCAGGCCGCGATCGGCTGGCAGGGCAAGCACAGCAACCTGGTCTCGCGGACCTTCGGCTCCTGGCTGTTCCTCGGCGAGATCTTCTGCGACCTGCCGCTCGCGCCGGACCCGCCCGAGGTCGACCACTGCGGCTCATGCCGTGCCTGCCTCGACGTATGCCCGACCGACGCCTTCCCGGCGCCCTACCAGCTCGACGCCAGGCGCTGCATCTCGTACCTCACGATCGAGCACAAGGGGCACATCGCCGAGGAGTTCCGCGCCGCGATCGGCAACCGGATCTATGGCTGCGACGACTGCCTCGCCGTGTGTCCGTGGAACAAGTTCGCCCAGCTCGCGAGCGAGACGAAGCTGCAGGCGCGCGACGACCTGCGCACCCCTGAGCTCGCGGATCTAGGCCGGCTCGACGATGCGGCGTTCCGGGCGCGCTTCTCGGGCTCACCGATCAAGCGGATCGGCCGCGATCGCTTCCTGCGCAACGTGTTGATCGCGATCGGCAACAGCGGCGAACCGGCGCTCGCCGAGATCGCCCGGGCGCATCTTTCCGATCCGTCGCCGCTGGTGCGGGCGATGGCGGTCTGGGCGCTCGGCCGGCTGCTGGCGCCGGGAGACCTGGCGCGCCTCGCGGCACGGCATGCGCCGCAGGAGTCGGACGAGGCGGTCGCGAAGGAGTGGCGGCGCGCGTCATGAGGCTGTTCTGCTTCGGGCTCGGCTACACGGCGCTGGCGCTGGCGCGGCAGCTCGCGGCGGAGGGCTGGCAGATCGCCGGCACGACCCGCGATCCGAAGAAGCAGGCCAGCTTGGAGCAGCAGGGCATCGAGGTCTGGCCGTTCGCGCGCGGCCGGCCGCTCGAAAAGCCCGAGCGCGCGCTTGCCGGCACCACCCATGTGCTGAGCTCGATTGCGCCCGACGAGGAGGGCGATCCGGTGCTGGGCCAGCATGCGCGCGACCTCCTGCGCTGCACCTCGATCGTCTGGACGGGCTATCTCGGCACCACCGGGGTCTATGGCGATCGCGGCGGAGACTGGGTGAGCGAGGCGGACCCGGTCGCGCCCAGTATGCCACGCACCAAGCGACGGGCGCGCGCCGAGGGGCACTGGCTGGCGAGCGGCCTGTCCGTGCATCTGTTCCGGCTCGCCGGGATCTATGGCCCCGGTCATGGGCGAAGCGCGCTCGCCGCCGTGCGCGCCGGCACCGCGCGGCGCATCGTCAAGCCCGGCCAGGTGTTCTGTCGCATCCACGTCGACGACATCGTCCAGGTGCTGCGCGCCTCGATGGCGCGCCCGAACCCCGGCGCGATCTACAACGTCGCCGACGACGAGCCAGCGCCGCCGCAGGACGTGGTCGCCTACGCCTGCACGCTCCTTGGTGCCGGGCCCCCGCCCGAAGTGCCCTTCGACCTGGCCGAGCTGTCGCCGATGGCGCGCAGCTTCTACGGCGACAGCCGCCGCGTCGCGAATGCGCGGATCAAGGAGGAACTCGGCGTCAGCCTTCGCTATCCGAGCTATCGCGAAGGCCTGCGTGCGCTGCTCGACGATCCGGCGCATCCAGCCGCAGACGAAGCTCGATCTCGTCGCTGATCGGGATGCCGTGCCGGCCGAGCTTGGGGATCGACGGCTTGAGGCGCCGGGCGTCCTCGACGGCGCCGCAACGCACGGCGGCGATGTGAAAGCCGCGCCGCTGATAGAAGCGCAGGGCGTCGAGGTTGTCGTTGGTCGTGGTCACGCAGAGCTCGCGAACGCCGCACGTTCGGAGCTTTTCCTCGAGGGCGGCGAGCAGCGCGGTGCCGCATCCCCGGCCCGGCGCGCGGGAATCGAGCGTGACCAGCTCGGCCCGGTCGCCGTCGATCCGGTAGGTCGCCAGCCCGTCCTGCTGCCCGGCGACGAGTGCCGGCAGGGCGGCGGCATCGTAAGAGGTGCCGTGCACGACGACGACGCGGCTGCCCCAGCGTTCCGCCAGCAGCTCCTCGATCCAGCGCTGGTCGCCGGCGCCTTTCTCTCGGACCGACGGCACGGCCGCTGACGTTGGAAGGCCCGCGAGCCGCGCCAGGGCGGCGGTGATCGGCGCGATATCGGCCTCGGTCGAAAGGCGGTGGTCGCCGGCCTTGACCAGCTCGACGGTGACGTCCTCGGACCGGAGGCGCTCGGCGAGGCGCAACGCGGTCTGCCACGGCACGTCCGGGTCGCACTGGCCGTGCAGCAGATGCACCGGGCAAGCGATCGCGATCGGGCCGCGCAGCAGGAGGTGCCTGCGGCCGTCCTCGAGCAGGGCCGCCGTCACCGGGTAGGGCGAGCCATAGGCCGAGGGCTGCATCCAGAAGCCCCGGCGGTCGAGGTCGCGGCGCTGCTCCTCGGTGGCCTGGGGCAGCAGCAGGTCCTCGGTGAAATCGGGCGCCGCGGCGATGCCGAGCAGCGCGTGGACGCGGTCGGAACGGGCGAGCGCCAGCAGCAGCATGATCCAGCCACCCATGCTGGAGCCGGCGACGATCAGCGGCCCGGCGGTCGCCCGATCGACGATCGAGAGCGCATCCTCGGCCCAGGCGCCGATGGTGCCGTCCTCGAACCGGCCGTCCGACCGGCCGTGGCCGCCATAGTCGAAGCGTACGTAGCCTCGGCCCTCGGCGCGGCACCAGCGCTCCAGGGCCAGCGCCTTGGTGCCGGTCATGTCGGAGGTGTAGCCGCCGCAGAACAGCACGGCCGGGGCGCCGCCCTCGAGGCGGTGATAGGCGAGCCGGCGATCCGGCGCGACCTGCAGAAAGCGTGGCTCGGACAAAGCGGCAATCCCGGTATCGCTCGCGGCGCCTTCCATGCTAGCAGCATTGCCGGGATGAGCGACAGCGTGCAGCCGTTCCGGGAACCGGGCGAGCGCGGCGGCGGACCGCGGGTCCTGCATGTCCTGCCCGCGCTCGGCGAGGGCGGGGTGGAGGGGGACACCGTCGAGCTCGCGCGCTACCTGGTCGAGCATGGCTGGACGCCGCTGGT
>DASUGG010000002.1:0-10033 GCA_036274135.1 Geminicoccaceae bacterium | reverse complement strand
CTCGCGCACGACGGCAAGGCGATCCGCCTGTGGTGGCGCGACGACGACGCCGGGCGGGACGACCCGCGGCTCGAGCGCCTGCTGGAGCTGGCCGAGCGGCGGGCGCTGCCGGTGGCGCTCGCGGTGGTGCCGGCCTGGCTGGCGGACAGCGCGCAGGCCCGGATCGCGGCGAGCCCGCAGGCGAGCGTGCTGCAGCACGGCTACGCCCATCGCAACCATGCGCCGCCCGGGCAGAAGTCCTGCGAGCTCGCGGGCCGCGCGCTCGCGGCGATCGAGGCGGAGCTGGCGCGTGGCCGGGCGACGCTGGTGGAGGCCTTCGGCGCCGACTTCCTCGCGGTCCTGGTGCCGCCCTGGAACCGCCTCGACCGGCAGCTGATCGGCCGCCTTACGGCCTGCGGCTTCTGCGGACTTTCGACCTACGGCAGGCGCGCCGCGGCCGAGCCGGCGCCTGGCCTGATCCAGGTCAACACCCATCTCGATCCGATTGACTGGCGCGGCGAGCGGCTGTTCGTCGGCGAGATGGCGGCGCTCGAGCGGCTGATCGCGGTGCTCGACCCGGACGAGCCGATCGGCATCCTCAGCCACCATCTGGCGATGGACGAGCCGGGCTGGCGGTTCCTCGACCGGCTGCTCGGCGTGCTCGCGGCGCATCCGGGCGCCGCGCTGTGCCACGCCGCGGATCTGTTCCCGGCCCGCTCCGAGGTCGCCGCATGAGCGGCCCGCTGCTCGAGGTGCAGGATCTCGCGGTCGACTTCCTGGCCGACGAGGGCGTGATCCAGGCGGTGCGCGGCGTGTCGTTCAAGATCGAGCGCGGCCAGACGGTGGCCCTGGTCGGCGAGAGCGGCTCGGGCAAGACCGTGGTCTCGCAGGCGGTCCTCGGGATCCTGCCGCAGTCGGCGCGCATCACGCGCGGCGCGATCATCCTGCGCGACCCGCGGCGCGGCGGCGAGCCGCTCGACCTCGCCGCCTATCCCGACAACCATCCGGTGCGCCGCTCGATCCGCGGCGCCCGCATCTCGATCATCTTCCAGGAGCCGATGAGCTCGCTCTCGCCGCTGCACACGATCGGCGATCAGATCAGCGAGGCGCTGCTGCTGCACACGGAGGTCGGTCGCGGCGAGGGCGAGCGCCGCACCATCGAGATGCTCGACCGGGTCGGCTTCCCCGATCCGGCCCAGGCCTACCGCACCTATCCGTTCGAGCTGTCGGGCGGCCTGCGCCAGCGCGCGATGATCGCGATGGCGCTGGTGTGCGATCCCGCCCTGCTGATCGCCGACGAGCCGACCACGGCCCTGGACGTGACCATCCAGGCGCAGATCCTCCAGCTCATGCAGGACCTGCAGCAGGAGCTGCAGATGGCGATCCTGTTCATCACGCACGATCTCGGCGTGGTCGCCAACATGGCCGAGGACGTGGTGGTGCTGTATCGCGGCCGGGTGATGGAGAGCGGCAGCTGCGCCGAGCTGCTGAGCCGGCCGCGGCATCCTTATCTGCGCGCCCTGCTGCATGCCGTGCCGCGCCTGTACATGCCGCCCGACCAGCGCCTGACGCCGCTGCGCGAGGTGCCGGCGAGCGGCCGCGCTCTGCTCGGCTACGGCGACCGCCCGGCGCAAAGCCGCACCGGCCCGCTGCTCGAGGTGCGCGGCCTGCGCAAGACCTACCGCATCCGCAAGAGCGGCTGGCTGGGCAACCGCGCCAAGGAGGTGCTGGCGGTCGACGACGTCAGCTTCACGATCGAGCGGGGCGAGTCGTTCGGCCTGGTGGGCGAGAGCGGCTGCGGCAAGACTACCGTGTCGAAGACGATCATGCGCGCCGTCAACGCCGACGCCGGCGAGGTCGTCTTCCACGCCGCCGAGGGCCCGATCGACCTGCTGGGCCTCAAGGGCGGCGCGCTGGAGCGGTTCCGGCCGTGCCTGCAATACATGTTCCAGGACCCGTTCCACTCGCTCAACCCGCGCATGACGGTCTACGACATCGTGGCCGAGCCGCTGGTGATTCACGGTATCGGCACGGAGAAGGAGCGGCACGAGCGGGTCAAGGCGCTGCTGGCGGCGGTCGGGCTCGACGTCCGCCACCTGCGCCGCTACCCGCACAGCTTCTCGGGTGGCCAGCGGCAGCGGATCGGGATCGCCCGGGCGCTCGCGCTGGGCCCGGAGATGCTGATCTGCGACGAGCCGGTCTCGGCGCTCGACGTCTCGGTCCAGGCGCAGATCCTGAATCTGCTCAAGGACCTGCAAAGCGAGCTCGGGCTCACCTATCTGTTCATCTCGCACAATCTCGCCGTGGTGAAGTATGTCTGCCAGCGGATCGCGGTGATGTGCGCCGGCCGGATCGTCGAGGTGGCGCCGCGCGACGCGCTGTTCGCGCGGCCCGTGCATCCCTACACCAAGGCGCTGCTCGCCGCCGTGCCCGAGCCCGATCTGTCGCAGCCGCTCGACTTCTCGGCGCTGATGGCGGGGAAATCCTCGGAGCCCACCGCCTGGCCGGCGCCGTTCACCCTGGGCAACGGGCCCACTCATCTGGCCGATCTCGGCGGCCACCACTCCGTGCGAATGAGCGCAGAAGCCAATGTTCGAGCCGTCCACTACGCTGCCTAGCGGCATCCTGGCCGCGGTGCTCGCCGCCAGCCTGACGCTGACCTCGCCGGCCTCGGCGGCGCCGCCCGACGAGCCGCTGGTCGTCGACTTCGCGGCCGCCGGCAAGACCATCGGCAAGCCCGGCGGCACCCTCGACATGCTCGTCGGCCGGCCGCGCGACACCCGCCTCATGGTGGTCTACGGCTATGCGCGGCTGGTCGGCTACGACCAGAACCTCGAGCTCGTGCCGGACATCCTCAAGGACGTCGACGTCGAGGACGGCCGCATCTTCACCTTCCATCTGCGCAAGGGCCACAAGTGGTCGGACGGCGAGCCGTTCACCAGCGAGGACTTCCGCTACTGGTGGGAGGACGTCGCCAATAACGAGGCGCTCTTCCCGGTCGGCCCGCCGGCCGATCTGATCGTCGACGGCGAGCTGCCGAAGGTCGAGATCCTCGACGAGCTGACGGTGCGCTACAGCTGGTCGAAGCCGAACCCGTTCTTCCTGCCGCTGCTGGCCCAGGCGACGCCGCTTTTCATCTACATGCCGGCGCACTACCTGAAGCAGTTCCACGAGCGCTACGCCGACCCCGACGAGCTGGCGGCGATGATCGCCAAGACCCAGGCGCGCGACTGGGCGCAGCTGCACGGCCGCAAGGACGGCATGTACGACTTCGACAATCCCGATCTGCCGACCCTGCAGCCGTGGATGCTGACCAACGCGCCGCCGGCGACCCGCTTCGTGTTCGTGCGCAACCCGTACTTCCACCGCGTCGACCCGGACGGGCAGCAGCTGCCCTACATCGACAAGGTCGTGTTCGACGTCGTCGACGACCAGCTGATCCCGGTGAAGACCGGCGCCGGCGAGACCGACCTGCAGTCGCGCGGCCTGTTCTTCAAGCACTACACCTTCCTCAAGGAGAGCGAGCAGCGCAGCGGCCTGCAGACGCATCTGTGGAACACGGCGCAGGGCGCGCATCTGGCGATCTACCCGAACCTCAACGCCCAGGACGAGGTCTGGCGCGAGCTGTTCCGCGACGTGCGCTTCCGGCGCGCCCTGTCGCTCGGCATCAATCGCGACGAGATCAACCAGATGATGTTCTACGGGCTCGGCGCCGGCGGCAACAACACGGTGCTGCCGCAGAGCCCGCTCTACAAGCCGGAATACCGCGAGCACTGGGCCACCTACGATCCCGAGCAGGCCAACGCCCTGCTCGACGAGATCGGCCTCACCGAGCGCTCGCCGGACGGCCTGCGGCTGCTGCCCGACGGTCGGCCGATGGAGCTCGTCGTCGAGACCGCCGGCGAGGACTCGGAGCAGTCCGACGTCCTCGAGCTGGTCGAGGAGGACTGGCTGGCGCTGGGCATCCAGATCCACACCCGGCCCTCGCAGCGGGAGCTGTTCCGCAACCGCATCTTCTCCGGCGAGACCCTGATGTCGATCTGGTACGGCCTCGAGAACGGCATCCCGACGGCGGACATGAGCCCGCAGGAGTTCGCGCCGACCAACCAGCAGCAGCTGCAGTGGCCCAAATGGGGCCAGTACTACGAGACCAAGGGCCAGGCCGGCGAGGCGCCGGACACGCCGGAGGCGAAGAAGCTGCTTGAGCTGTTCGGCGAGTGGCGGCAGGCGCGCAGCACCGAGGAGCGGCGCAAGATCTGGGACGCGATCCTGCCGCTCTACAGCGACCAGGTCTACTCGATCGGCCTGATCAGCAGCGTCATGCAGCCGGTCGCGGTGCGCAAGTCGCTGCGCAACGTCCCGGACGAGGCGGTCTACAACTGGGAGCCCGGCGCCCAGCTCGGCATCTACCACCCCGACACGTTCTGGTTCGACAACAGCTAGGCTTGAACCGGCGGTAACGCTGATTCCGGAAACGCCGCAAATTCAACGGCTTTCTGCACCCGTCCGCCGTGGGATGACGAAACGTAGCGAATCCGTCGCTCGCGAACCACTTACGAGATGGGATGGCCTGGACGAGAGGATGCCGCCAGCCGGCAGACCCGCAATGGAACGAATCAGAGATCGCTTCTAGCTTCATGCGCCATTGCTCGCAGGCATCGCGGCATCCCGCTTTGAAACTGGTCTACAAGCTCCGCAACCTGATCGTCTCGCCGATCTTCTACACCGCGCTGATGCACGCCTTCTCCGGCCTCGGCTTTGCCGGAGCAAGCTTGGTGCTGGCATTCTTCCTGCCACCGGTCGAGTACGGCGTGGTGGCGCTCCTGGTCGCCCTGCTCAACACCAGCATCCCCCTCTCGGCAATCGGCATGGATGGCGCCATCCTGCGGCGGCAGCTGGATTTTGCGCCACGGCTGCTCGGCGTCGTGCTGCTGACCTCCCTTGCCGCGGGCTCGATCACCTTTCTTGTCGGCCATGCGATCTACGACCTCAGGACCATCGATCTGCTCGTGCTGCTCCCGACGATCATGGCTGGCGGCATGACTTTTCTCGCCGCAGCGCAGTTCCAGAGCGCGCAGAGATTCCCGATTTCGGTCGCTCTCAACCAGTCCGTCAACTTCTGCCTGCTGTTCGCAGCCGTGATCGGACTCCTGCTCGGCGCGACGCAGGCCTGGCTCCTTCTTCTGATTCTCTTCATCGGCTACCTGCTGACCGCCGGCTGGAGCTGGACGACGCTGCTGCGCCAGGGCACGAAGCCGGCGAGCGCGGCCCGCGGCATCCCGTGGCGCGACGCGATTTTCTATGCCGCCGCAACCGGAGCCGGGCTTCTGCTGCAGCAGATGGAGCGGCTCCTCACGCCAAAGGTGCTCAGTCTCTATGACCTCGCTACGTTCGGCGTGGTGGCGGCGGTCGTGGTGGCGCCGTTTCGCAGCCTGGAGATGGCGGTCGGCTTCACGCTGCTGCCACGCCTGCGGGCAGCCTCGGGGCCGGCGGCGCGGCGGCGACTGCTCGTGCACGACGGCAAGTCGCTGGCGCTCCTGATCGTCGTCGGCAGTATCGTGACCTGGTATGTCGCTCCCCTGATCATCGAGTGGCTGCTCGCCGGCAAATATCAGATCGGCGCCGCCATCTTCACCGCCGCGATCTTCGGCGGCGCGATGAAGGTTCTCTCCTCGGCGGCACGGGCGATCGCCACGGCGCTGTGCAGTACCCGCGAACTCGGCTACCTGAGCGTGCTCCTGTGGCTGTCGGTGGCGCTGGCGGTGGCGGGCGGTATCGTCGGCTCGCATTTCGGGCTGGCGGGCCTGATCTATGGCGTTGCCATCGGCACCATCGGTCGCGGTCTGGCGGCGGCGTTCCTCGCCGCCCCGCACCTTCGCGGGCGCGATGACGCGGTCGTCAAAGGCGCACGCGTCATCGAGGACTGAGACCTCATCGCGAACGCCGGCAGGCGGTCAGGCCGCGCTCGCGGCCGCGACCAGGGGCTTCAGCGGGTGGGCGGCGCGGGCGCCGTAATGGCCGAGAACGTGGGCCGCCGCGAGGCTTCCGAGGCGGCCGCAGGCCGTCAGCGGCAGGTCGCGGGTCAGGCCGTAGAGCAGGCCCGCGGCATAGAGATCGCCGGCGCCCGTGGTGTCTACCAGGGCCGCCACCGGCGCCGCCGGCAGCGCGTAGGTCCGATCGCCGGCGACGATCACCGAGCCGTCCGCGCCCCGCGTCAGCGCCGCGATCCGGCTCTCGCCCTGCACCACCTCGAGCACGTCGTCGAAGCTGTTGGCGCCGTACAGGCTGCAGATCTCGACCTCGTTGGCGATCACGATGTCGACGTGACGGGCGATCAGGTCGGCGAACTCGTCGCGCCAGCGCGCGACGCAGAACGGGTCGGAGAGCGTCAGCGCCACCCGCCGGCCGTGGCGGTGCGCCAGCTCGGCGGCCTTGAGGCAGGCCTCCTTGGCGTTCGGCCGGTCCCAGAGATAGCCCTCCAGGTACGTGATCCGCGCCGCGGCGACGCGCGCCTCGTCGACGTCGTCGGGACCGAGCTCGACGCAGGCGCCGAGATAGGTCGCCATGGTGCGCTGCGCGTCCGGCGTGACCAGGATGACGCAGCGGGCGGTCGGCGGACCCTGCTCCAGGGGCGGCGTGCGGAACTCGACCCCGACGGCGCGGATGTCGTGCGCGAACACCTCGCCGAGCTGGTCGCGCCGGACCTTGCCGACATAGCCGGCGCGCCCGCCGAGCGAGGCGAGCGCCGCCATGCTGTTGGCGCAGGAGCCGCCCGAGACCTCGACCGCCGGCCCGACGCGGCCGTACAGCTCGGCCATGCGCGCCTCGTCGACCAGGGTCATCGTCCCCTTGGCCAGCTCGAGCCGCTCAAGCGTACGATCGTCGGCCTCGGTCAGCACGTCGACGATCGCATTGCCGAGGCCAAGCACGTCGAGCTCGGTCGCGTCCGGGGTGGTCATCAGGCATGAACCTCCGAGGCGGTGGGTGCCGGCGCCAGCATAGCCGCCGGCCCGCGAAGTGCCCAGTATGGCGCCGCGCAGGATGAACGTTCGGTTGCCGGCTCGCCCGGCCTGCGGCTTGGCGGGCCGCGGCGCACTGCCCATATCTCGGCGAAACCGCATGCGGGCCGCGTCTTGCTCAAAGCCCTGATCCTCAGCCTCCGGCAGCTGTCCGACCCGGCGATCCGGCGCGTGCTGGCGCGCTGCCTCCTGCTGGCGGTGCTGACCTTCGCGCTGCTGATCGGCGCGGTCGGCTGGGGGCTGGGCGCCCTCGATCCGACCAGCCTCGCCTGGCTCAACGAGACGCTGCCCTGGGTGGGCTCGCTGGTGGCGGTGGTGCTGGCCTGGTTCCTGTTTCCGCTCGCGATCGCGGCGACCCTCGGCCTGTTCGCCGACGAGGTGATCGAGGCGGTCGAGCGGCGCCACTATCCCGAACTGCCGCCGGCGCCGGGCATGAGCCTGGTGCAGAGCACGTTCGGCGCGGTCCGCTTCGCCCTGGTCGCGATCGCGCTGAACCTGCTGGCGCTGCCACTCTATCTGCTCCCCGGCGCCAATCTGATCGTCTATGTCGCGCTGAACGGCTATCTGCTCGGGCGCGAATATTTCGAGCAGGTGGCGCAGCGCCGGCTGGCCTGGCGCTCGGTCGCGACGCTGCGCCGGGCCGCCCGGGGGCGGCTGTGGTGGGCCGGCGTGTGGATCGCGGCGCTGCTGACGGTGCCGGTGCTGAACCTGATCGCGCCGGTGCTCGCGACCTGCTTCATGGTGCACGTGTTCGAGGGCCTGCGGCGCGGCCGGGCCGCGGAGCGGCTGCGGCTGGCGGGCGCCGGCTAGGCGGGTGTCGTCGCAAGGCTGTAGCCTTCATGATTTCTTTACCGTTATTTTGGCATGAAGGCGTGCATCGTCATGGTTTCACGGTAAGATCTCCGCAAGGAGCCTTACAATCTGGGGGTTCGGTCAGCATGTTCCGCAAGAAGGATACGGATAGCGAAGGTTCGAGCGGGGCCGACGGCCTTCTTCGCCGTTCGGTGGGCGAGGGCGCCGCGGCCGAGCTGCCGCCGCGCAAGGTCGATCTTCCGGGGGCCGGGTCCGGTCCCCTGGCCGGCGCCGCGCAGCCGGCGAGCAGCCTGCCGCCGAGCAAGCGGGCCGAGCCCGACCCGTATGGCAGCAAGCGCCTGATCGTCGGTCAGGGCATCCGCCTTTCCGGCGAGATCAGCTCCTGCGACCGGCTGGTGGTGGAAGGCGCCGTGGAGGCGACCCTGAACGACACCAAGGCTCTCGAGATCGCCGAATCGGGCCGCTTCACCGGCGGCTGCGAGGTCGAGGAAGCCGACATCAGCGGCGTCTACGAGGGCGATCTGACCGTGCGTAAGCGGCTGTTCGTGCGTGGCACGGGCAAGCTCACCGGCACGGTGCGCTACGGCGAGCTGGAGCTCGAGCGCGGCGGTCAGATCGCCGGCAACATCAGCGTGCTGGACGGTGCGGCCAGCCGCGCCGGCGGCGCGAGCAGCAGCAGCGAGCCCAAGGCCGCGGCGTTCGGCGGCGGCAGCCTCGCGAGCGCCAGCAAGGGTTGACGCGGCGGTCAGGGCCGACCTGAACTTCGTCGGTTGCGGCCGGCCCCGATGCCGGGCGCCGGCCGGATCGGCGGCCGGTTCTCGCGGCCCTGCCGTGCGCCGATCGCGGCGGGCCGGTGCCGTCCGGCGGCATCGCCGGCGCCAGAGCTTTGCACGACCGCTGGTTCTGTGAGTCGATGCGGTGTTCGGCGGGACACCGCGGGAGCCGCGGCAGCTGAGCTAGGCGGACGGGCTGGTCGGGGCGCAACCGGCGGCTGGGAAGTTCGCGGCGCTGGTGGACGGGACGGCCTTCGGCTGCTCGGCGAGGTCGATGCAGCGTCGGCCGGGCGGCCATTCTACGGGCCTCTGGTCTTGTTCCGCTGCCTTTTGCTGCGGTAGCGGTACGGGTTGTCCGACCGTGGCCTCGAGGAGGCGCTGTCGGATCGGCCGGGCTTCCGGCGGTTAAGCCTGTACTCGGGCCGGCCTGTGGCCGGACCCGGGAATCGGCTTGGCGCGGGCGGGTCCGGTGCCGGACCATTCGACCCTGTCGCGCTTTCGCAGCGAGCTGGTGCGGCGCAGCCTGAGCGAGCCGCTGCTGGCCGAACTCGACCGGCAGCTCGATGCCAGGGGGCCGATGGTCAAGAGCGGCACGCCGATTGACGCCAGCCTGAGGCCGACCGTCGGCGGCCGAGGAAGGGTGAGCCGGTCGAGGCGCGCAGCGACCGCGACGCCAGCTGGAACGCCATGCCGCAGAAGCCGCTGTTCGGCTACGAGGCGCATGTCGCGGTCGACCAGGGCTCGGGCCTGGTGTCCCAAGCGATCCTGACTCGGGCGAACGATCGGACAAGACGCCGTCCTTGAACCTGCAGGGCGACGAATGAATGGTGGGAGCCTGCCCTCGGGCCGGCTGGAGGCCGGACCCGGGGCCGACAGGGGATACGAGAGCGAGGCTACGAGAGCCGCCGTCATCGCGAGCGGCTGGCCGAGCGGGGCATCGCGAACGGAGGGATGCGCTGCAACTTCCGGTGCCGCCGGCTGACGCCCGACGATCACGCCCGCAACCAGACGATCGCGCCGCTGCGGGCGCCGGTCGAGCGCAGTTTCGCCATTCCCAAGCGCTGGTACGGCTACCGCCGCGTGGGCTACAGCTCGCTGCTGCGCAACGCCTTGCGGCTGCTGGCCTGCGCCATGAACCTGCGCCGCCACCTGCTGCCGCCACCTGAGGGGCAAACTCCGCCTCGACCCGGCCCCTGCGGCGGGCAAGCGGCGGCGGGGCCACCACCAACGCTCAGCGCTCCGCGCTTCTGCCGGCTCCGCCCGTTCCAGCCCGCACAGGAACAGACGCCCGTATAACGCAAAGCTTTCTTCGCGCGAGAGCTTTGCATAACCTGTGGTTCTGTGATTCGATGAGGCGGTCGGCGGGAAGGGGGAGGTCGGGATGCGGCGGGAGCTGGGTCAGCTGAGCTTGGCGGACGGGCTGGTCGAGGGCGGCGCCGGGCGCAACCG
>DASUGG010000001.1:0-7506 GCA_036274135.1 Geminicoccaceae bacterium | reverse complement strand
CAGCACCGCGCCGCTCCTGGAGTCCTGCAGCTGGAAGCGGGCGGTCAGCGTGAGGTTGAAGCGGGTGATGACGTCGTCGAGCTGGATCCCGAGCGCCTGGGCGCTGCGGTCCAGGTCGACGTCGAGGATGTAGCGCGACGGCACCTCGGCGCCGGCGGGGTTGAGCTCGTCGAGCAGCGCGTTGTGCACGAGCTGGCCGAGGCGGTCGTCGAGCCCGGCGATACTGATCGCCTCCAGCTCGCCGCGCACGCCGCGGTCGTTTTTCGCCTGCAGCAGCGGTCGGAAGCTGCAGGCGCCGAGGGTCAGGCAGGCGCCGAACAGCAGCGCGCGGCGCGTCGCCGGCGGCAGCTCAGACGACCACATTGACGATCTTGTCCGGCACCACGATCACCCGGCGCACCGACTTGTCGCCGATCGTGCGCGCGACGTTCGGCTCGGCCAGGGCGCTCGCCTCGAGCGCCGCCCGGTCGGAGCCCCTGGGCAGCTCGATGGTGGCGCGCAGGCGGCCGTTGACCTGCACCGCGACGGTGACCCGATCCTCGACCAGCCAGGCAGGGTCGGCCACGGGCCACGCCGCCTCCGCGAGCAGGCCGTCATGGCCCAGAAGCTGCCAGAGCTCCTCGGCGAGATGCGGCACCATCGGACCGAGCAGCAGCGCCAGGGTCTCCAGCCCCTCGCGCAGCAGGAGCGGCGCCGCCGGGTCGTCGGCGTCCAGCGCCTCGATCCGGTTCGACAGCTCGCGGATCAGCGCGACCGCCTTGTTGAAGTGGAAGCGCTCGAGCTCGTCGCTGACGCTCGCGACGGTCCGGTGGATCGCCCGCCGGACTTCCAGGGCGTCCGGGCTCAGCTCGTTGGGGTAGGAGGCGCCGTGCGGCGCCAGACGGCCGCCGTGCGTCTCGAACAGGCGCCACAGCCGGTTCAGATAGCGCCAGGCGCCGTCGATGCCCGCCTCGGTCCACTCGAGGTCGCGCTCGGGCGGGCTGTCCGACAGCATGAACAGCCGTGCCGTGTCGGCGCCGTAGGCCTCGATCGTCGCGCTGGGGTCGATGGTGTTGCGGCGCGACTTGCTCATCTTCTCCGAGCGCCCGACCGTGACCTCGCTGCCGTCCAGGGTCAGCCGCCAGACGCCGTTCGCGTCCTCCTCGACCTCGTCCGGCTGGCGCCAGTTGCCGGCGCGGTCGCGGAATGTCTTGTGGCAGACCATGCCCTGGGTGAACAGGCCCATGAAGGGTTCGTCGAAGCTCACATAGCCGCACTTCTTCAGCGCGCGGGCGAAGAAGCGCGAATAGAGCAGGTGCAGCACCGCGTGCTCGACGCCGCCGATATACTGATCGACCGGCATCCAGTGCTCGACGGCGGCGCGATCGAAGGCCTCCTCGGCGTGCGGCGAGCAGAACCGCATGAAGTACCAGGAGCTCTCGACGAAGGTATCGAAGGTGTCGGTCTCGCGCCGCGCCGCGCCGCCGCAGCGCGGGCAGGCGACGTGCTTCCAGGTCGGGTGGCGCTCCAGCGGGTTGCCCGGCCGGCCGATCTCGATGTCGTCGGGCAGGGTCACCGGCAGCTGCTCGCGCGGCACCGGCACGATGCCGCAGCGCGCGCAGTGGATCACCGGGATCGGGCAGCCCCAGTAGCGCTGTCGCGACACGCCCCAGTCGCGCAGCCGGTAGGTGGTCTCGCCGCGGCCGACGCCCAGCTCCTCCAGGCGCGCGATCACGCGCTGCTTGGCGGCCGCGACGTCGAGGCCGTCGAGAAAGCCGGAATTGATCATCCGGCCATCGCCCAGATACGCCTCGTCGCCGATCGCGAAGGTCGCGACGTCGGCGTCCGGCGGCAGCACCACCGGGATCACCGGCCGACCGTATTTGCGCGCGAACTCGAGGTCGCGCTGGTCGTGTCCCGGGCAGCCGAAGATCGCGCCGGTGCCGTACTCCATCAGCACGAAGTTGGCGACGTAGACCGGCAAGCTCGCCCCTTCGATCAGCGGATGCGCGCAGCGCAGGCCGGTGTCGTAGCCGATCTTCTCGGCGCGCTCGAGCGCCTCCTCGCTGGTGCCGGTCGCGGCGCAGGCGGCGATGAACTCGGCGAGCTTCGGATCGTCCGCGGCGCGCGCCGCGCTCAGCGGATGATCGGGCGCGATCGCCATGAAGCTCGCGCCGAACAGCGTGTCCGGCCGCGTCGTGAACACCTCGAGATCGTCGTCGCGGCCGCTGATCCGAAAGCGCACGCGCGCGCCGGCCGAGCGGCCGATCCAGCGCTCCTGCATGGCCCGGACCGTGTCGGGCCAGCGGTCGAGGCCGGCGAGGGCGTCGAGCAGCTCCTCGCTGAAAGCCGTGATCTTGAGGAACCACTGCGCCAGCTTGCGCCGCTCGACCGGCGCGCCCGAGCGCCAGCCGCGGCCGTCGATGACCTGCTCGTTGGCGAGCACCGTCTGGTCGACCGGGTCCCAGTTCACCCAGGACTCCTTGCGGTCGACCAGGCCCGCCGCGAGAAAGTCGAGGAACATCGCCTGCTCGTGGCGGTAATACGCCGGATCGCAGGTCGCGATCTCGCGCGACCAGTCGAGCGACAGGCCCATCGACTGGATCTGCGCGCGCATCTCGTCGATGTTGGCATAGGTCCAGGCGGCCGGGTGCACGCCCTTGGCCATGGCGGCGTTCTCGGCCGGCAGGCCGAAGGCGTCCCAGCCCATCGGGTGCAGGATGTTGTAGCCCTGCGCCCGCTTGAACCGGCTGACCACGTCGCCGAGCGTGTAATTGCGGACGTGGCCCATGTGGATGCGGCCGGAAGGGTAGGGAAACATCTCGAGCACGTAGTATTTCGGCCGTCGCGAATCCGGCGCGGCGGCGAAGATCTGCCGCTCTTGCCAGATCCTCTGCCACTTGGCTTCGATCTCCTTGTACGGATAACGGTCCATCGCGCGGCTTATCCTCGCAAGAACGCTCGACGCTGCGTCATGTCCCCCCCAAGCCGCGCCGCGCCGGCCGGGCGCCGTGGCGGGCCAGGCAGGCGACGGCCGAAAGCGCCGGTCCATCGGCCGCTCTCATACGCTACGCCAGACATGGTTTCCAAGCCCAATGGGACATATAGTCTCCCTTGGCACGGAAGACTTCCCTCTCCAAGTCAATCCTGCTATGCCCGGGCCGCCCTCAGGCCCGTCGAGATCCATCGATTGCGCGAGATCAAACGAAGGAGTGGCACATGGCGACGCCCGACATGACGGCCGCCGAGACGCGGCGCACGCAGCCCGATCCGATGTCGAACTTCGATCTCGCTGCCTTCCATGCGACGCCTTTGCAGCGCACGCCGTTCGACTTCCTGGTGGTGTCCGGATTCATCCTGCCGGACGCGCTCGCTGCGATCAATCGTGACTATCCGCAGATCGAGGGCCCGGGCAACAAGTCCGCCGAGGATCTCGACTGCGGGCCGGCCTTCGCGCAGCTGCTGGCGACGCTGAAGAGCCAGGCGTTCGCGGAGCTCGTCGGAGAGAAGTTCGAGGTCGACCTTAGCGGCTGCGCGGCGACGATCGCCGTGCGGCGCTTCAGCGAGGCGACCGACGGCAACATCCACACCGATCACCGCTCCAAGGTCATCACGCTCCTGCTCTACTTCAACCCCGGCTGGGAGCACGCGGGCGGGCGGCTGCGCCTGCTGAACTCGGCGACCGACATGGAGGACTACGCGGGCGAGGTGGTCCCCTGCTGCGGCACGCTGCTCGCCTTCCGCCGCACGGACATCTCCTGGCACGGCCACAAGCCGTTCGTCGGCGAGCGGCGGATGCTGCAGCTGAGCTGGACCCGCGGCGGCGACGTCGCGCGTTACGTCAGCAGCCTGACCAAGCCGATGCGGCGCCTGCTCAACATGAGCTAGGCGGCAGCTGCATGGGCGCCGGTTTGCCTACTGCGTGTTGATGGCCGCGATGCGCAGCTCGCGGGCGCGCGTGAGGATGTTGTCCTCGATCGCGGTCGCGGTGCCGGTGTCGACCGCGGCGTCGACCCAGCCCGCCTCGGTGCCGTTGATCTGGCGGAACACGGCGACCTTGACGCCATCGGCGCGGAGCACCGTGTCGAGGATGTAGACGTTGATCTTGAAGCGCTCGCCGGGGGTCTCGGGCGGCGAATACCAGTCGGTGATGATCACGCCGCCGAACGGATCGGCCTGCGTCAGCGGCATGAAATCGATCGTCTCGAGCGACGCCCGCCAGAGATAGGCGTTGACCCCGATGCCGCTGTAGACGGCGCCGTCGGTCTGCTCGCTGTCGCCGGTGCCGAACGCCAGGATGCCCTCCTGGCCGTGGATCGTGCCGTGCTGGGCGCGGATCCGCTCGGTCTGCTCGTTCTTGACCTCCTCCGGCACCTCCCACGATACGTCGGAGGTGCACGCTGCCAGCGCTGCCGCAGCAAGGCCAAGAATCGCGATCGGGTTCCTGCGCATCGCTCCCAGATACCTGTCCCCGCCCGCGATGGCAACGCCGCCGCCCGGCCGAGGCGGGCACTTTTTTAGAAGTTGAACCGCAAGCTCACAACGCCCGCGGTCGCGGCATCTCCGGTATCCTGCTCCTGCGCGTAGGCGAGATCGCCCTGCAGGATCAGCCCGGGCTGCAGGGTCAGCTGGCTGCCCACGCTGAGCATGCTCGCCGCCGTCTCGTCGTCCTGGCTGACCACGCTGTAGCTGAGGCGCGTGTCGACCGGCCCGAAGCCGTAGGCGACGCCGGCGCTCATTTGGTTGCCGGACACGCCGAGCAGCGTCGCGCGCTCGCCGTAGGCGGCGTTGAAGCGCACGCCGGACACCGCGAGCTCGCCGCCGACGACGAAGGAGGAGGGCTGGCCCGCCTGCGCCGGTTGCTTGCGGCTGACGCCGGCCTTGGCCGACCAGTCGACGTCGACGCCGGCGACCGTCGAGGTCTCGCGCAGGCCGATCGCGACCCCGCCCCCCGGGGCCGGCGCGGCGGGGTCGGCGTCCCACGCCGCCGCATGCGGGGCATGGCCGATGATGCCCAGCCCCAGCCCGCCGAAACGTGGCGTGAAGGTCGTCAGCGCCGAGGCGTTCTGGGTGCTGACGGTGAGCGGCACGCGCGCCGGCGCGCCTTCCGCAAGGCCCACGCCCAACCACTCGTTCTGCGCTGCGCGCAAGGCCTCGTCGTGATAGCCGCCGACATAGACCTCGGACTCCGCCGCTGCCGCCTGCGAGGCAGCCAGCAACGACGCTGCAGCGACTACGACCGTCGCGCCGCGCACCGACGCTCACCCAAACACATATCGCGCTTCTCGTTAGGGCCGTTCCGCCTCATGCGGCCTCATATTGCGGTAAGAAGGCCCTGATTTCAAGACGTTTGCCGCAAAATCGGGACGCTGTTGCGCTCAATCCACAATAGAAAGGGGCGGCGATGCCTCGCCGCCCCCTGCCCGGAGAGGCGCCCCCGCGGGGCGCGCCTCAATAATCGAGCTGGATCGTCGCCACACCCGCAAGCGTGGAGCCGCTGTCCGTGGGATTGCCGTCGTCATCGACGTGCTTGAACGGATCGTCCGTGTTGTAGCTGACGTCGCCCTTCAGCGTGACGCCCGGCATCAGGCCGATGTCGCCGCTGACCACGAAGATGTTGGTGTTGTCGAGGTTGTCGTTCCAGTCGTGCTCGTAGCCGACGCTGACGTTGGCCGGGCCGAAGCCGTAGGACAGACCGGCCGACAGGAGCGTGCCCTCCTGGAGGTCGCTCGGCCCCTTGAAGTCGTTGAAGCTGACGCCGAAGCCGAGGCCGCCGAAGCCCAGAATGCCGCCGACCGCCCAGGCCTTCGCGTCGTCCCGGAACCCCTGGGCATCCTGCTCACCGTCGCTGCCCTTGACGTCGGCCCAGTTGCCGACCGCCGACAGCGTCAGATCGACCGGACCGAGCACGCCGACCCAGTTGAGGCCGCCGCCGATGGCGTTCTTACGGCCGTCGCCGCCATCCAGCGCGGTGCTGCCGAGGCCGTCGGTGTTGTCGTCACCGTCCGGCGTGAAGCTGGCGCCGAGCTGGAAGCCCGCGACGCGCGGCGTGAAGTAGGTGGCCTTGATGTCGTCGCCCATGTCCGGGAACTGGATCTGGCCGAGATTGGCGGTGTCGCCGTCGATACCGCCGGTACCGGCCTGGACGTCCTCGGCGCCGACGAACATCAGGTCTTCGGCACCGTCGTCGCGACCCAGCTCGACCCGGCCGAAGTTGCCGGAGAAGAACAGGCCGACCTCGTCGATCGAGATGCCATCAGGGCTGCCGGCATCGCCGCCGCCGCCGACCTCGATTTCGACCTTCGACCCATAACGAACCCCGCCGTCGGTGACGCCGGTGGCCGTCAGGATCACCTCATTGTCCATATAGAAGCTGTAGTTCTGATTTCGGCGCTGATTGTCCAGGGTGTCGTCGGTGGCAGCGGTCACGCCGAACTCGGTGAAGCCGCCCAACACGACCTGAATGCCGCCTGTTTCCTGCGCCGAGGCGGCGCTCGTGAACAGCATGCCGGCACCGACGAGCGCCGTACTGCCCAGCAACAGCCTGTGATGCATGATCCCGTTCTCCACTCGCACCCGCAAGGGCGTCTTTTCTACTTCAAAGCGAGAGTCCTTCCGCCTCTTATGCATGTGAGGCGACCTCTCAGCTACACCTGTTAACCATTTGATCACTTAGGCATCAACCGTGAATCGAGCGCTCTTTGAGGAAAATCCATCGATGTTGCGGAAAAGCCACAGAGACGAAAGCCGGCCTCGTGCGCGTTCGTCGGTGCGCAAACCACGTGCTTTCTTGCCGGTTTCTACGCTCGCCGGGCACAGCGCCGCGCTGCCGCTTCGCCAACTGGACTATGGAGCAGCAACCGCCGGCTCCGCTATAGAGAAGCGCTCGCGCGCGCCACCCCGATGTGGCGATGGCGGCCGTCGCGATCCGGAGCGGAACAGGGCATGCGAAGGGTAGGGGCGGCGCTTCTCGGGCTCGTGCTGCTGGTGGTGGCCGGGGCCGCGCTGTTTGTCGCGACGGTCGATCCCAACGACCACAAGGCGCTGATCGAGCGCTGGGCGAGCGACGCGCTCGGCCAGACGGTCCGGGTGGCGGGCCCGATCGAGCTGAGCCGCTCGCTGACGCCGACCCTGGTGGTCAGCGATCTGAGCATCGGCGGCGACACGGCGCCGGCCCCGATCTCGATCGGCCGCGCCGAGCTTTCGCTGGCGCTGCCGTCGCTGCTGTTCGGCCCCCTGCACCTGCCGCTGGTTGCGATCGAGCGGGCCGAACTCGACCTGCCGCTGCAGATGGACCTGTCGGCCGGCGGCGGCGGCGCGCAGGTGCCCAGGATCGACCAGATCACCCTCACGGACATCGCGATCCGCTACCGCAGCGCGGCCAGGCCGTTCGAGGCCACGGTGGCGCAGGCGAGCTTCGTGCCGGCGGCGAGCGGATCGAGGGTCGACATCAGGGGCGCGATCGGCGCCGTGCCGTTGCACCTCTCGGGCACGACCGGGGCCGTCGCGGACCTGTTCGCCGGTGCC